>JBATAV010000123.1:0-2985 GCA_049662025.1 Paracoccaceae bacterium
GCTGGCCAACCAGATCGAGGCCTTCAGCACCGACACCGGCACCCATGCCAGCGGCCAGAACCACACCCTGATGGGAATCCTGATCGGCACCTTAGCGGTTTCGGTGCTGCTGGTGGCGCTGGCCAACTGGAAGACGATGCAGGCCATCACCCGCCCGATCAACCGCCTGCGCGCCGCCCTGCGCGAGGTGGCGACCGGCGATTTTAGCGTGCGGATCGGCACCATCACTCGCAACGACGACATCGGCGCGATTGCGCGCGACATCGACATCGTCACCGCGCGGGTGCTGGAGGCGATGGCCACGCAAGATCGTTTGCGCGAAGCGGCGCAGGTGGTGATCGCGCGGCTGGGTGCGGGGTTGCGCGGGCTGTCGGCGGGCGATCTGAACCAGCGCATCGACGAACCCCTGGGCGACGATTACGAAGCACTGCGGGCGGACTACAACGAAACCGTGGCGCGGCTTGGCGATCTGATCACCCAGGTGGTCGATGCCAGCAGCGGCATTCACCGGCTCAGCGGCGACATGAACATCGCCTCGGAAAACCTGTCGACGCGGACCGTATCGCAGGCTGCGACGCTGGAAGAAACCGCCGCGGCACTGGAAGAGCTGACCGCCAGCGTGCGCGAGGCGGCCGAAACCGCCCGCCATGTCGAGACCACGATGACCGAGACCCGGATCGAGGTGGAAGAAAGCGGCCGCATCGTGAAAAGCGCTGTCGAGGCGATGGGCGAGATCGAAGCCTCGGCCGGGCATATCTCGCAGATCATCGGGGTGATCGACGACATCGCCTTCCAGACCAACCTTCTGGCGCTGAACGCGGGGGTCGAGGCGGCACGGGCGGGCGAGGCGGGCAAGGGCTTTGCCGTGGTGGCGTCCGAAGTGCGGGCGCTGGCACAGCGCTCCAGCCATGCCGCGCGCGAGATCAAGGGGCTGATCGACAACAGCGCCAACCATATCCACCGCGGCGTCAATCAGGTGAACCTGACCGGCACGGCACTGGCAACGGTGGTCGACCGGGTGGGCCGGATGGCGAAACTGGTTTCGACCATCGCCTCGGCGGCGGGTGAACAGGCGCGCGGATTGTCCGAGATCAACATCGGCGTGGCGCAGCTGGATCAGGTGACCCAGCAGAATGCCGCCATGTCCGAACAGGCCGGAATCACCACCCAGATGCTGAACCGCCAGGCCGATGGGCTGGCCAATCTGGTGGCGCTGTTCCAGGTCTCGGCCACGGCCGACGCGCAGCGGCGCGAGGCGGCCTGACGGCCCCTGACAACAAGGCAAGGCGCGCCCGCGTGCACAGGCTTTCAACCCGCCCTGGCGGTGGTCTTCAAACCGGCCTTGCCCATAGTCTTCAAACCGGCCTTTCCCGCAAGCGGAAATCCCTGGTGCCCGCGGCCGGACTTGAACCGGCACGGCCTTGCGGCCTGGGGATTTTAAGTCCCCTGTGTCTACCATTTCACCACGCGGGCGGCTGGCGTGCAGCATAGACAAGCGGGCGGCGGGCGAAAGGGGCGATGGCCCGACCCGCCGGCGCCGCACTGCGGCGATTGACATTGCCTTGCCCCACCGCCTTTATGGGCCAAAGATTTTGCGGGGGCATCCATGAACAAGGTCTATCCCAGCGCGGCCGCGGCGCTTGAGGGGCTGTTGCACGACGGCATGTTGATCGCGGCCGGCGGCTTTGGCCTCTGCGGCATCCCCGAATTGCTGATTGCGGCGATCCGCAATGCGGGAACCAAGGCGCTGACGGTGGCCTCGAACAACGCCGGGGTCGACGGGTTCGGGCTGGGGCAATTGCTGGAAACCCGGCAGGTGAAGAAGATGATCTCGTCCTATGTGGGCGAGAACGCCGAATTCATGCGCCAGTACCTGTCGGGAGAGCTTGAACTGGAGTTCAACCCGCAAGGCACGCTGGCCGAGCGGATGCGGGCGGGCGGCGCGGGAATTCCCGGATTCTACACCGCCACCGGCGTCGGCACGGTGATTGCCGAAGGCAAGGAACACCACGAGTTTGACGGCAAGACCTATATTCTGGAGCGCGGCATCATCGCCGATCTGGCCATCGTCAAGGCCTGGAAGGCCGATCCGTCAGGCAACCTGGTGTTCCGCAAGACCGCGCGCAACTTCAACGTGCCTGCCGCGACCTGCGGGCGCGCTTGCGTGGCCGAGGTCGAGGAAGTGGTGCCCCTGGGCGCGCTGGACCCCGACACCATCCACCTGCCGGGGATCTATGTGCATCGCATCATCGCCGGCCAGCACGAGAAGCGCATCGAACAGCGCACCGTGCGCCCGCGCGCATAGCGGAAAGGCGCCAGGATGCCCGATACCTCCGATATCAACCGCCACACGATCGCCGCCGATTTCATGTCGTGGATCGTCGAGGCGCGCCGGCTGGTCGACGACCATTTTCCCTCGGAACGCACCGAGGCGCACCACCAATTGATCATCGACACCGCGCGGTCGCTGATGATCTCGGCCCGGCTTGGCGCCATCGAAACCACGCTTGAGGGCCTGACTGCCGCCCTCGCCCATTCCAAGGAGGCCTGAGATGCCCTGGGACCGCAATGAAATGGCCGCCCGCGCAGCGCAGGAACTGCGCGACGGGATGTATGTCAACCTTGGCATCGGCATCCCGACACTGGTGGCGAACTACATCCCCAAGGGCGTGAACGTGACGCTGCAGTCGGAAAACGGCATGCTGGGGATGGGGCCGTTTCCGATCGAAGGCGAGGAAGACGCCGATCTGATCAACGCCGGCAAGCAGACCATCACCGAACTGCCGCAGACCGCCTATTTCGATTCGGCAACCTCCTTTGCGATGATCCGCGGCGGCAAGATCGCCATGGCAATCCTGGGCGCGATGGAGGTGTCCGAACAGGGCGACCTGGCGAACTGGATGATTCCGGGCAAGCTGGTCAAGGGCATGGGGGGTGCGATGGACCTGGTTGCGGGCGTCGGGCGCGTGGTGGTGGTGATGGATC
>JBATAV010000124.1:0-2258 GCA_049662025.1 Paracoccaceae bacterium
AAGATCGCGCGGGCACCTTCGGGGCCACCGTTGGAGCCGGCCATGGCCTGCATCGGGCCGACGGCGGCGAAGGTGACGCCCATCATCACTGGCAGCTTGATGCCGAACCATTGGGTGGCGCCGAAGCTTTGGATCAGCGTGGCGATGCCGCAGACGAAGAGATCGGCCGAGACCAGAAAGGCCACGTCAGCCGATTCCAGACCCAATGCCTTGCCGATGATCAGCGGCACGGCGACGGCGCCGGCATACATCACCAGAACATGTTGCAGTCCAAGTGTGAACAGTTTCGGTGGGGCGAGAATCTCGTCCACCGGATGAACTTGTGTTGCCATGACTGGCGTTTCCTTTCCCTCGGGGCGTTGGTTTTCGCGCCGTCTTCGCACTGCCCCCAGGGTGCGATCCGGTTAGGCTTGCCTGTCTTCCCCTCTCCTCGGGGTCAGGGGGCAAGTACCGTCCACGGTTCGTTGAACCGGTGTTCTTCAAGGTTCGGCGTGAGACCGATGCGGTCGACCACGGCAAAAAGGCCGGGCGCGTGCAGCGGCGTCAGCACGCCATGCCAGGTGCCGCGGTTGAGGTTGATGCCCTGGGCGCCATTGGTCAGGAAGGCGCGCGGGGTGGACTGCGGGCCCTTGGCCACGATCACCAGAAAGGGATGCGCGGTCATCGGCAGGAAGGCCTGGCTGCCATCGGGGTGACGCTCGATCAGATCGAAAGCATAGGGCAGGGCGCGCGGTTCGGCGTGGAAGATGGAGATGCCGGCGCGGCCGTCGGGGCCGAAATCAAGCGCGGCGCGGTCGTGGTGGCGTTTGCACAGGCCTTGGTTGATCAGACGGAAATCGCCCGATGCCTCCAGCACCTCTCCGAAGGGGGCGAAGGCGGCGGCGGTCAGGGGTTCGGGGCGAAGGTCCTTCATGCGCGGCACTTTCGGTTGGCGGAAGCCGGGGGTTTCACACCCCCGGACCCCCGTGGGATATTTGGGCCAAGATGAAGGTCGGCGGGGGTCAACGCTGCGACCCGAAAGCGCCGGGGCCGCGCAGTTTGGCGTGGCGGTTGACGTCCTTGTACAGAAGATAGCGGAACGGACCTGGGCCTGCGGCATAACAGGCCTGCGGGCAATAGGCGCGCAGCCACATGAAATCGCCTGCCTCCACCTCGACCCAATCCTGGTTCAGTTTGTAGACCGCCTTGCCTTGCAGCACATAGAGACCATGCTCCATGACATGGGTTTCCTCGAAGGGGATCACACCCCCCGGTTGAAAGGTGACGATATTGACATGCGCGTCGTGGCGGATGTCGTCGGGGTCGACAAAGCGGGTGGTGCCCCAGCGGTTGCCGGTGTCGGGCATGAAGCGCAGGGGCACGTCGCGTTCGTTGATCACCAGCGGCTCGGGCGCGGGCACGCCGGGGGCGGGTTCGTAGATCTTGCGCAGCCAGTGGAAGCGCGCCGGGCCCTTGCCTTCGGCGAGGATCTTCCAAGGGGTTCCGGCGGGAATATGGGCGTAGGAGCCGGATTCCATTTCATACCCGGTGCCGCCGATGGTCAGCGTGGCGAGGCCTTCGGTGAAGAACAGCCAATGCTGCGCGCCGGTTTCCATATCGGGCGCGTCGGAGCCGCCGCCGGAGGCGACCTCCATCACATATTGGCTGAAGGTTTCCGAAAAGCCCGACATCGGGCGGGCGATGACCCAGAGTTTGGTCTTGTGCCAGCCCGGCAGGTTGCTGGTGACGATGTCGGAAAAGCAGCCCCGCGGGATCACCGCATAGGCGGTGGTGAAGACGGCGCGGCCGGTCAGCAGCGCGGTTTGCGGCGGCAGGCCACCGGGGGGGGCGTAGTATCCGGTCATGGCAATTGGTCCTTCAGGCGGAGTTCGGCGATGCGTTCCACCTGCGCGCAGGCGGTGGCGAATTCGGTCGTGGTGTCGTTGCCGATCCGGGCGTGGAAGGCGGCCAATATGCTGTCCCTGGTGTTGTCGCGCACCGCGATGATGAAGGGGAAGCCGTGCTTGGCGACATAGTCGGCGTTCAACTGCTGGAACGTCGCGCGTTCGGCGTCGGTCAGCGCATCCAGCGCGGCGGAGGCCTGTTCATGCGTCGATTCCGCCGTCAGCCGTTTGGCGGCGGCCAGTTTGCCCGCAAGGTCGGGATGGGCGGTCAGCACACCAAGGCGTTCCTTGGCTGTGGCGGTGCGGAATATCCGGCACAGGGCGTTGTGCAGGCCGGTGGCGGTGTCATGCGCCGGGCCCAGTTCCAGATCGAAG
>JBATAV010000125.1:0-2518 GCA_049662025.1 Paracoccaceae bacterium
ACGTCTGAGCGCCTGCCTTGGGGATGAAAAGCAGCGGGAATTGGCCAGCGGAAGTAGAAAATACCGTGGCGCGAAGTGCCCACATAAGCGGTGTGATGCATGCCGTGTGTCTCACCAGTGCGGCGCACCGGGAGAAAACGGTCTCTAAGTCCTTGTTTTTAGAGAGAATGGTGGGCGATAACGGATTTGAACCGCTGACATCTTCGATGTGAACGAAGCGCTCTACCGCTGAGCTAATCGCCCGAAACTCTCTCGGTCGGGCGGCTTTTAGCTATCATCCTCTTCATCCGCAAGAGGCTCTGTCGGTTCTTTCTTGCGGTGCGGCCCACGCCGGACTTTCAGCGTCAGATGCGAGGCGCCGTCCTTTTCGGTGGTGCGCGCGATGCGGGTGCGGCCAAAGCCCGGCAGGTTGAAATCCTCGCCCCGGCCAAGCGCATCGCCCAAGACGGTCAGCGTGGCCTCGACGATCTCCTTGACGTCCTTGCGCTTGGCGCCGGACACTTCGACCACCCGGCTGACCAGATCGCGGATCTTCAGCGCCGGGGGCCGCGCCTCGACCGAATCCGTTGCGGAGGAGTCGACCGAGTCGGCTGCGGCGGCCGTTGCGGGAACGGCCTTGGGTGCCGCGGCGGTTTTTGCTGCACTTGCAGTGGAAGTCTTCTTGGTCGTTGCCATATCGGCGCCTATCCCCTTGGAACCCTTGAACCTGCCGCAAGATTAACCACGGATTGGAAACGATACCACCGGAATTCGTGCCGCTTTTGAGCAAATGGCAGCGGTCCATGCAGCCCATGGCAGGCGCAAAGATCGGTTTTGCCGAAACACCGGGCTGTTGTATACTGCGCGCATTGGAATAACGCGCGCTGTGCCGGACTCGGGCCGGAACTTTGTGACGATTGCGCCGTCTTTTCGGCAACACCTCATTTCGTCCGATCATTCAGACACTGGAGCAACCATGAAGAAGTCCTTGATTCTTTCCACTGCCATGCTGGTCGCCTCGGCCCAGTTTGCTGCAGCCGGTGGCATGGCCGAACCCGTCATGACTCCGAAACAGGTCGAGCAGAGCACCAGCTCTTCGGCCGGCGGCGTCATCGTGCCGTTGTTGCTGCTTTTGATCATCGCGGCCGTCGTTGCGGGCAGCGGGTCCAGTGGCTATACGCCGCCTATCATTGTAGACTGAGACGCCAGCAGAAAATGCGAGCGGCGCGCGGGGGGCTAACCCCGCGCGCCGTTGTTTCCCGAGCCAGCTTTCGGGCGCGCGGCCCTGTCAGTGCGCGATCTGGGCAGGCGCCTCGCCGTCCTGCTTGCGGGCAGCGGCGGCCTCTTCGGCGGCTTCGTCCCAGATGATCGGCTCGGGCTGGCGGATCAGCGCCTGGGCCAGCACTTCACGCACATGAGAGACCGGGATGATCGTCAGCCCCTCTTTCACATTGGCCGGAATTTCCACCAGATCCTTGGCGTTTTCTTCCGGGATGAAGACGGTCTTGATGCCGCCACGCAGCGCGGCCAGCAGTTTTTCCTTCAAGCCGCCGATCGCCATGGCATTGCCGCGCAAGCTGACTTCGCCGGTCATGGCGATGTCCTTGCGCACCGGAATCCCGGTCAGCACCGAGACGATCGACACGACCATCGCCAGACCGGCCGAGGGACCGTCTTTCGGGGTTGCGCCATCGGGGACGTGGACGTGGATGTCGATCGCCTCGAACTTGGGCGGTTTCACCCCGATCTGCGGGCTGATCGAGCGGACGTAGCTGGCGGCCGCGTCGATGGATTCCTTCATCACATCGCCCAGCTTGCCAGTGGTCTTCATCCGTCCCTTGCCGGGCAGTTTCAACGCCTCGATCTGCAGCAGATCGCCGCCGACGCTGGTCCAGGCCAGGCCGGTGACCACGCCGACCTGATCTTCCTTCTCGGCCAGACCATAGCGGTGGCGTTGCACGCCCAGATATTCCTCGGCCTTGGCCGGGTTGATTTCGACGGTCTTGGTCTTTTTCTTCAAGATGTCGGTCACCGCCTTGCGGGCGAGTTTGGCAATCTCGCGTTCCAGATTCCGCACCCCGGCTTCGCGGGTGTAATAGCGGATGACATGGGTAAGGGCTGCGTCCGAGATGGTGAATTCGCCCTTGCGCAGCCCGTTCGCGGTGATCTGCTTGGGCAGCAGATGCTGGCGCGCGATTTCGCGCTTTTCATCTTCGGTGTAGCCGGCCAGCGGAATGATCTCCATCCGGTCCAAGAGCGGGCTGGGCATGTTGTAGGAGTTGGCGGTGGTGATGAACATCACGTTCGACAGATCGTATTCCACCTCGAGATAGTGATCCGAGAAGGTGTTGTTCTGTTCGGGGTCCAGCACCTCGAGCAGCGCAGAGGCCGGATCACCGCGGAAATCCTGACCCATCTTGTCGATTTCATCCAGCAGGATCAGCGGGTTGGTGGTTTTCGCCTTTTTCAGGGACTGGATGATCTTGCCCGGCATCGAGCCGATATAGGTGCGCCGGTGGCCGCGGATTTCGGATTCGTC
>JBATAV010000126.1:0-2385 GCA_049662025.1 Paracoccaceae bacterium
GCCATCATGACGGCGCCACCGGCGGCCGGCTCGATGCCGTACTTGTCTTTCAGGATGGTCTTCAGTTCCTGCGCTTGCAGCAGGGTCAGACCAACGATGTCTTCGGCGAGTTTGTTCAGATCAGCCATTTGCTCATTCCGTAAGTTGAGATGGGTTCCAACGACGTGCGGTCAACCACACGCGAGACGCGAAGATCAGGCAGCAGCCTTTTCCTCGATGGTCGACAGGATGCTTGCGATGTCAGACGCAGGCGCACCAATGGCCCCGGCGATGTTCGAGGCGGGCGCACCGATGCACGACACGATCTGAGCAAGAAGCTCGTCGCGCGACGGCATGGCGGCCACGGCTTTCACACCGGCCGTGTCCAGGATCGTGTCGCCCATTGCCCCGCCGATGATGACGAAATTTTCATTCGTCTTGGCGTAGGCCTCGCAGACCTTGGCCGCAGCCACGGGGTCTTCCGAGTAGGACATCACGGTCATGCCCGTCAGCAGGTCACCCATCTTCGCAGCGGGCTTCCCTTCCAGGGCGATCTTGGCGAGCTTGTTCTTGGCAACGCGTACGGACCCACCAACGTCGCGCAACTTCGCGCGCAGGTCCTGCATCTGTTTAACCGTCATTCCCGCGTAGTGGGCAACCACCACGACGCCAGAGCTTTCGAAGATCTGGCCGAGTTCCTCGACCACAGTCTCTTTCTGGGCTCTATCCACAGTTTCACTCCAAGGTTGGGGGTTTCCCCCCGGCTCTCATTTGCCCCTCTTGCAAGGGGTTTAGGGTCCGCTCAGGTTCCCGAGGCCAAGATCACCCGAAGGCGACATTCGTCTCTTTCCCCATCTCGGGCCGGATGATTAAGGCGTTTGCGCGCCCCCGGCCGTCTCGGACAGGACGGGGCCTAAGGCGGCCCCGCCATCCTTTCCCCGAAGGGTCAGGAATTCTTTCTCGGCCAATCAGGCCGAAGCGGTCGTCGACAGATCGACCGAAACGCCAGGGCCCATGGTGGACGAAAGCGAGACCTTCTTGACATAGGTCCCCTTCGCCCCGTTGGGCCTGGCGCGGGTCACGGCGTCGATGAAGGCGCGGATGTTCTGCGCCAGCTTGTCTTCGGTGAACGAGACCTTGCCGATCCCGGCATGGATCACGCCGGCCTTTTCGGCCTTGAATTGCACTTCACCGCCCTTGGCCGCTTCGACGGCAGATTTTACATCCATCGTCACCGTGCCGACCTTGGGGTTCGGCATCAGGTTGCGCGGGCCGAGGATCTTGCCCAGACGGCCGACCAGCGGCATCAGATCCGGGGTGGCGATGCAGCGATCGAAATCGATCTTGCCGCCCTGGATGCTTTCCAACAGGTCTTCGGCGCCGACGATGTCCGCACCGGCGGCCGTGGCTTCATCAGCCTTGGCGCCGCGGGCAAACACCGCCACGCGCACCACCTTGCCGGTGCCGTTCGGCAACTGCACCACGCCGCGGACCATCTGGTCGGCGTGACGGGGGTCAACGCCCAGGTTCATCGCGATTTCCAGCGTCTCGTCGAACTTGGCCGAGGCCGCGCCCTTGATCAGCTTGACTGCGTCTTCAACCGAAACGTTAGCCTTGCCGGCAAACGCCTCTTGCGCCTTCTTCACGCGCTTTGCGATCTTTGTCATCTGCTCAGCCCTTCACATCGATGCCGCAGGACTTGGCAGAGCCAAGGATGATACCCATCGCCGCTTCGACCGAATTGGCATTGAGGTCCTTCATCTTGGTTTCGGCGATCTTGCGCACCTGGGCCACGGTGATCGTGCCCGCCACTTCGCGGCCCGGCTTTGCCGAACCCTTGGTGCGCGAGCGCTTGCCCACCGCCGGCAGGCCGGCGGCCTGCTTGACCAGGAACGAGGCCGGCGGCGTCTTCAGTTCAAGGCTGAACGACTTGTCCTGGTAGTAGGTGATGATCGTCGGCGTCGGCGTGCCGGGCGGCAGGTCGGCGGACCTCGCGTTGAATTCCTTCACGAAGGCCATGATGTTCAACCCGCGCTGACCCAGAGCCGGGCCGACGGGCGGCGACGGGTTGGCTTGCCCCGCCTTGATCTGCAGCTTGAGGCTGCCCATGATTTTCTTGGCCATCTGGCCTTCTCCTTGTCACTGCGCCCATCGGAGGGCGCGGTTTAGTGGTGCGGTTCGTCACCCTGCCCGAATTCCTTAATTCGGGCTTGGGCGCTCGCCTCCCACGCGCTTCGCTCAGGCCCCTTTGGTGACCTGGGTGAATTCCAGTTCGACAGGCGTCGCCCGTCCGAAGATCGAGACCGAGACCTTCAGGCGGCTGGCGCCATCGTCCACTTCCTCGACCATGCCATCGAAGCCCTCGAACGGGCCGTCGGTGACCTTGACCTTTTCGCCGATGTCGAA
>JBATAV010000127.1:0-1708 GCA_049662025.1 Paracoccaceae bacterium
ATGTCCCATGGACTTGCAGGTAGTTGGGCCGCGCAACAGCATAGTACAGTTGGTTCGCGTCATTCACCTTCCCGTCCAGCAGAGCCGTGGAAATCTGATCGCCTGTCTCGATCAGGCTGGTGTAGACCGCCACGGCGTCGTCAAAATTGTGCAATTCGTCTTCGGTGACAACCTTGTTGCGTCCGATGTCACGTTTGATGCCCAAAAGCACACGTTCATAGTCGTCCTTGCTGGTCCGAAACTTGCCTGCATTGTTCACGGACAGACGATTGACACTGTCCCAACCGCCATAGGTCGACAGGATCGCATTGGCTTCAAGCAGGAAATGCCCCCTGATCTCGTACTCAAGCCTTTCGTATATGCTGATGAGTTGCGTTTGCGCGGCCATCTCGGCCACGAGGTCTGAACAGGCTTTGGTCTGGCTGTTGGCGTTTTCTGCCGCCATGAAAAGCGCGGCAGTCAGGGCGGCAAAGGTTCGGACTGTCCGGCCGGATCCTGGTGTCGCGGCATTCTGGTTTGCGTGGCAACCTCCCATCGTGGCTTGCCTCCCATTGAAAGTATCGAACCGGGGCCGGCGTTTCAAAACAGCAGGCATATCAACCGACATTCCCCAAGTGGCATGCCGTTTGACGGCAAGATCGCCTGATTTCGCTTACTGATCAAGCGTTTTGGGGGCAGTGTCAGAGGAATCACTCGAGCATCGGCCTCTTGCTGCTATGCCCCACCGACTGGACATAACTCATTGTCTTTCGTAGCAAAGCTAGGAAATCGCCCCGTCAGATTCGGCCACCGCGCTGCGATCAGACTATCAGGTAGTTTTCTTCTGCCAATGCCGGCGTGCCAGCCAGGGATTCTTTGGAGCGCCACGGCGCAGCGCCCAGCGGATCACGGCCATCGCGCCGGTGACCAACAGACGGCGAATGTCGCGCTGCCCCATCTTCGAGGTTTTCCCGAACCGCTGCTTGCCTCCAGACGATGCCTTTCGTGGCACAAGCCCAAGCCAGGCCGCAAAGTCGCGGCCTCGTTTGAACTGCTCCATGGGAGGTGCAAAGGTCTCGACGGCCAGGGCGCTGATCGGACCCACACCCGGCATCGTCTGCCGGCGGCGGGATGACTTGCCCTCCTTGGCGATCGCGTCGACCCTCTTTTTCATGGCATTGATCCGGGCGGTCAGATGCGCGATCTGGTCCAGCAGTTCGCGGCAGATTTCCCGGGCCAGCGGCGGCAAATCCGAGTTTTCGTCATCAAGGACGGCGCCAAGGCGTGGGAGATAGCCGATCCCCTCGGGTGCGACGAAGCCAAACTCGTAGAGGTGCGAACGAAGCGCGTTGACCGCTTCGGTGCGCTGTTTCACGAATTGCTCGCGGGTGCGGAACAAAATAGGCCGCGCTTTCTGGTCCTCGGTCTTCGGCTCAACATAGCGCATCGTCGGGCGCAGCGCCGCTTCCACGATCGCCTCCGCGTCTGCCGCGTCGTTTTTCTGCCGCTTAATGAACGGCTTGACGTAGCGCGGTGCGATCAATCTGACCTTGTGGCCGGCCCGCTCCAGTTCGCGCGCCCAATGATGCGCGCCGCCACAGGCCTCCATCGCCACCAGCCAGGGTGCCTGGTCCGCCATGAAGCGCTGGAACTGCGGTCGCGACAGCTTCTTGCGGAACACGACAGTCCCGTCCGCGGCCGCGCCATGCAGTTGGAACACATTCTTTGC
>JBATAV010000128.1:0-2244 GCA_049662025.1 Paracoccaceae bacterium
CGGGCAAGGTGCGCAGGCTGCGGCAGATGATCGGCGACCGGCCGGTGCATATCGAGATTGACGGCGGCGTGGACCCCACGACTGCGCCCTTGGTGGCGGCGGCGGGGGCGGAGGTGCTGGTGGCGGGCTCGGCGGTGTTCAAGGGCGGGTCGGTCGCCAATCCGGGCGTATATGGCGCGAATATCCGGGCGATCCGGGTGGCAGCAGAGGGGGCTGTGTGATGGCGGTTTCTCCCCCGGTTTGCGATTTCGGCTGGAAGGCGCCTGGGTTCCGGCTGCCGGGGACCGACGGGCGGACCTACGGGTTTGCCGATGTGGCGGGGCCGAAGGGCACGCTGATCATCTTCATGTGCAACCACTGCCCCTATGTGAAGGCGGTCTTGGACCGGATCATCCGGGATGCGCGTGATCTGGCCGCTTTGGGCATCGGGGTGGCGGCGGTATCTTCGAATGATGCCGATGCTTACCCCGAGGACAGCTTTGACGAGATGAAGAAGCTGGCATTGCCCTTTCCCTATCTTCACGACGAGTCGCAGGATGTGGCCCGCGCCTGGGGTGCCGCCTGCACGCCGGATTTCTTTGGTTTCGACGCGGCGGGCGGGTTGCAGTATCGCGGGCGGCTGGATGCCTCGGGGCGCAATCCGGGGCCTGCGGATGCGCGGCGTGAGTTGTTCGAGGCGATGAAGCTGGTGTCTGAGACCGGCAAGGGGCCGGCGGATCAGGTGGCCTCGATGGGCTGTTCGATCAAGTGGAAAGCATGAAGGTCATCTTCGATCTGGATGGCACGCTGGTCGATAGTGCCGTCGACATCCAGGCCGCCGTCAACGCCATGCTGGCCGAGGAGGGCCAGCCGCAGATGGACCGCGCCACCGTGCAGTCCTTTGTCGGCAACGGCGTGCCGCGGCTGGTGGAACGGGTGATGCATGCACGCGGGATGGATCCGGCGCGGCATCTGGCGCTGACCAAAGCCACGCTGGCGCATTACGCGGGCGGGGCAAAGCTGACCCGCTGTTACCCCGGCGTGCCGCAGGCGCTGGGCGCGCTGGTGGCGGCCGGGCATGGTCTGGGCATCTGCACCAACAAACCCGAAGCGGCGGCGCGGGCTGTGCTGGCCGATCTGGATCTGACCGGCTTTTTCAAGGCGGTCGTCGGCGGGGACCGGCTATTGGTGGCAAAACCCGACCCGGCGCCGTTGCAGCTGTGTCTGCAGGAACTGGGCGGCGGCGAGGTGGTCTTTGTCGGCGACAGCGAGGTGGATGCCGAAACCGCCCGCGCGGCGGCGGTGCCGTTTCTGCTCCATACCGAAGGCTACCGCAAGTCGCCGGTCACGGCCCTGCCCCACCACGCGGCTTTTGCCGATTTCGCGGCGTTGTCGGGGTTGGTGGCGGATCTGGCCTAGGCCTCTGTCAGGCGCAGGGCCTGTCAGGCCTGAAACTGGGTCAGAAAAACCTTGCCGTTCAGGTGGTTCAGGAAATCGGCGCGGGAATAGCGCCAGCTGCGTTTGAGGATGCCAAGGTCGATCAGACCAAGGACGGCAACGACAATGGTGGCGGCCAGCATGCCTTGGGCAGGTGGTGGATCAGCGGCGTCAGGGCAATGGCGGCGAGGGCCAGCCCGACGGCGGTGAAGGCCCCAGCGGCGGGCGTGGCGGCGCCGAGGTTGGCCGTGCCAAAGCCGATAAACTCTTGATTCGGATCGATTCTCTGGCGTCCGTTGGCGGCAGGGGTCTGCGTGACCGAGATCGATTCGACAAAGCCGATGATCGAGATCAACAGCGCCGGGATGGCCAGATCGGCCAGCATTGCGGGCGACAGGTCCGGCAGGGTCATGGGCGGCAGGATCGAGGGGATCAGTTCGGGCAGGGTATCGCCTTCGGCCTTGACGCCAAGAAGCGATTTCAGCTGGCTGGCGGCGATCAGGATCCCGCTGGCGGTGATGAAGCCGGCAACCACCGCATGCGACAGCAGGTTAGCCACAAAACCCAATTGGAACAGGCCCATGGCCAGAAGGATGCCGCCCGGCAGAAACGCCAGCGTCAGCGCCGCGGCGGCATAGCCGATGGTGCCTTGGTCGGCCACCTTGCCCACCGCTGCCGCTGTCATCAACGACACCACCGCAACCGGCCCCACGGCCAGCGCGCGGCTGGTGCCGAAGGCGGCGCATGGCACGATCGGCAGGATCGAGGCGTAGATCCCGGCCTCGGGCGGCAGGCCGGCCAAAAGAGCATAGGCCAGCGATTGCGGGA
>JBATAV010000129.1:0-3217 GCA_049662025.1 Paracoccaceae bacterium
GGCTGCGGCTGCGGTGGAGACCGCGGCGGAACCCTCTGTGGAGATCGCGCCCGAGGCGACCACCGAGGCTCTGCCCGAAGCTACCACAGAGGTGGCCCCGGTCGAGACTCCCGAACCTTCAGCCGAACCTGCCGTCGAACCCGCGCCGGAGGCCACCGCGGAGACGGCGCCAGAACCCGCCACCGAACCTGCCGTCGAACCCGCGCCGGAGGCCACCGCCGAGACGGTGCCTGAACCCACCGCCGAACCTGCCGCCGAACCCGCGCCGGAGGCCGGAGTCGTGCCGGTCGATGTGCCGGTCGTTTCCGAGGAGGCCGCGTCCAGCCTGGCCGATATTCTGGCAATCCCTTCGGTGGCCGAAGACTCGGCCGCTGCACCGGAGGATGGCACTGCACCGGGCCTTGATCTGCCCGCCGCCGTTGTTGCTGCGGTGGCCGCAGAGGCCGCCCCCGCGACCGGCGAAGAGCCAGTCGGAACGGAAACCACCCAGGAAACTGCCCCGGCGATCGCGCCGGTCTCGGTGATTTCGGAAATCATCTCGGAGGAGACCGCGCGCACCTCGGACGAGGAATTCACCGCCGCCCCGGTGGCGGTGTCGAGCGGCAAGAAATCCGGCCTGTCCGACCTGGAAAAGGTCGGCCTCATTGCGCTGGGTGCACTGGTTGTCGGCGCAATCATCAACGAGGGCAAGAAGGACGAACGCCGGGTCGTGTCCAACAGCGGCGACCGCGTGGTGGTGGAAAATCCCGACGGCAGCTATGTCGTCTACAAGGATGACGACGCCATCCTGCGCCGTCCCGGCGTGCGCACGGTGACCGAAACCTACCGCGACGGTTCCACCCGCACCGTGGTACAGCGCGCCGACGGCACCGAAGTGGTAACCATCCGCGATGCCTCGGGCCGGGTGCTGCGCCGTGCGCATTACGACCGCAACGGCAATGAAGTGGTGCTGATCGACGACCTCTACCCCGAGGAGCGTATCGACATCACCGCACTGCCGAAGCCGAAGCCGGGGCGGGTGACCATCTCGACCTCGGACGACGACGCCGCCCTCAAGGCGGAACTGGCGGCGCTGGAGGCCGAGGGGCTGGGCCGCAAGTTCAGCCTGCGCCAGATCCGCGAAATCCGCGAAGTCCGCGCGCTGTCTGCCACGATCGAGGTGGACAGCATCACCTTCGACAGCGGCTCGGCCGCGATCAAGGCGACCGAGGCGCGCAAACTGGCCGATCTGGGCCAGTTGATGCAGCAGCTTCTGGCCGCGAACCCGGCCGAGGTTTTCCTGATCGAGGGCCATACCGATGCCGTGGGCTCGGCCGCGTCGAACCTGTCGCTGTCGGATCGGCGGGCGGAATCGCTGGCACTGGCGCTGACCGAGTATTTCGACATCCCGCCGGAGAACCTGGTGATCCAGGGCTATGGCGAATCGGAACTGAAGATCGAGTCGCAAGACGACGAACGCGCCAACCGCCGGGTGGTGGTGCGTCTGATCACGCCCCTGATGCGGGTGGCCGAAACGCGCTGAGTTAACCCTGATCAAAGACCAGGCCGCGCGTCAGCGCCAGACCTTGCAGTCCCGCGTCGGTCCGCCCCTGCCGTCGCGCCATTGATTCGGCCCCGCTTTCTCTGGCGGGGCCGGATTTTCCGCGCCCGACCTTCGACCTTTTGCCGCTGTTTTGTCACTGGCCGAATGCCCGCCCGCGCGGCATGATCCCGCCTGAAGAGGATCAATACCATGACAGAGTCGGGCCACGACCGGATACCTGAAATCATGCATGACCGGATCCCGGAAGTGGCGCTGGCCTGGCACCGCGACGGGCGCGGGGCGGCGCTGGCCACGGTGGTCGAGACCTGGGGCTCGGCGCCACGGCAGGCCGGCAGCCAACTGGCTATTTCGGGGACCGGAGAGATCATGGGATCGGTCTCGGGCGGTTGCGTTGAAGGCGCGGTGGTGACCGAGGCGCTGGAGGCCCTGGCCGATGGCACCTGCCGCCTTCTGACCTTTGGCGTCAGTGACGAGACCGCCTTTGCCGTGGGCCTGGCCTGTGGCGGCACGATCCGGGTGATGGTCGAGCCGGTGGGCGACGGGCCGCAGGCGCTGCCCGAGGCGATGCTGGCCGACCTGGTCGCCGCCCGGTTCGACCGCAGGGCACTGGCCGTCGAGGTACGCCCCGAAGGCTGGACCCGCCGCCTGCTGACGCCGGGACAGGATGTGGCGGTCGATGCGCGATTCCGCTCGGATCGGTCGGGGATGGAAGAGGACGGACGGTTCGTTGCCATCCACAACCCGCCCTTGCGGCTGATCGTGGTGGGGGCTGTCCACATCGCGCAGCCGCTGATGCCGATGGCGCGGCTGGCGGGCTATGACCCGACCTTGATCGACCCGCGCGGCGCCTTTGGCTCGGACAGCCGCTTTCCCGGTGAGACGATCCTCGACGACTGGCCGGATGAGGCGATGGCGCGGCTGGCCCCCGATGCGCGCACCGCGATCGTCACCCTGACTCACGACCCCAAGCTGGATGACCCCGCGATTGCGGTCGCGCTACGCTCGGGCTGCTTCTACCTTGGCTGCCTTGGCTCGAAGAAGACCCATGCCGGCCGGGTGGCGCGGTTGCAGGCGGCGGGCTTTTCCGAGGCTGAGATCGCCCGAATCCATGCCCCGATCGGTCTGGCTATTGGTGCCAGAACCCCCGCCGAGATTGCGCTGTCGGTGTTGGCCCAGATCACCCAAGTGCTGAGGCAGGGCTGATGCAGTTCGGCCCGGTCCCGCTGGCAGAAGCAGAAGGCGCCATTCTTGCCCATTCGGTGCCGTTGCCAGAGGGGGGACGGTTGCGCAAGGGGATCGTGCTGGATGGTGCGGCGCTGGCCAGGCTGGCTGCGGCGGGCCAGGCCATGGTGACGGTGGCACGCCTTGATGCCGAGGACGTGAGCGAAGAAGTCGCCGCTGCGCGGCTGGGGGCTGCGCTGGTGCCCGATCCGGCGGGGCAGGGGCTGGAGGTCACTGTCCCGGTCAATGGCAGGGTCAACCTGAAGGTCGCGCGACCCGGCCTGCTGGATCTGGACGTCGCCGCGATACATGCGCTGAACCGGATGCATCCTTCGATCACGCTGGCCACCTTGCCACACCTGACGCGGGTCAGGCCGGGAACGCTTTGCGGCACGGCAAAGATCATTTCCTACGCGGTGCCCGAGCAGGCGCTGGCGCAGGCCTGTACCGCTG
>JBATAV010000130.1:0-2541 GCA_049662025.1 Paracoccaceae bacterium
AACCCGTAAGAGCCGTCCTGCGCCGCGACAATCGCCGAGAAGTTCATCGAACCGGTCGAGATGATGATGCCGATGATGATCAGGCCCAGGCTGACCTCATAGGAAATCATCTGCGCGGCCGACCGCAGCGAGCCGAGAAAGGCGTATTTCGAATTCGACGCCCAGCCGCCCATGATCACGCCGTAAACCTCAAGGCTGGACACGGCAAAGACGAACAGGATCGCCACGTTGATATCGGCCAGCACCCAGCCTTGATCAAACGGGATCACCGCCCAGGCTAGGATCGCCAGCACGAAGGACAGCATCGGCGCGAGGAAAAACACCGGGCGGTCAACGCCTGCCGGAATGACGATTTCCTTGACCACATATTTCAGCGCATCGGCCACCGATTGCAGGATGCCCCAGGGCCCCACCACGTTCGGGCCCCGCCGCATCTGCACCGCGGCCCAGACCTTGCGGTCGCCGTACACCAGAAACAGCAGGCTGATCATCACGAAACCCACGATCAGCAGGCTTTGCGCCACGATCAGCAGCGTCGTCCCCAGGCCCGTTTCAAGGAATGCTTGCATCTTTCGTCCCTTACACCGTCGGTATGCCCAAGGAGCCGCAATCCCGCACCGTCACTTCGGCGTCGATCGTGCGTATCCCCTGCGGCAGGGCGGCCGAGATGAGGTAGACCGCATCCCCCCGCCAGATCTCTCCAGCCTTCGCCACCTGCGTCCGCACATGGCGCGCAAACCCGAAACCCCGGATCAGCGCATATTGGGCCGCCGCACAGCGGCCATAAGCCTCGACATCGGCCTCGGATCGCGCGCCCGTCATGGCAACACGAAAGTTGACCAGATCGCCGTCCAGAAGGATCGTCTCGATCCCTTTGTAAGACGGATTTGATGGACCCTGTGCCACCTCCGGCCCCCCCGCGCAAGCCCCGACCACCGCAGAAGCGGCGACAAGGCTGGCAGTGGCGGCAAAGCGGCGCATCAGATCACTCCGCCGCCAACGCCTGGGCTTTGCGCGCGGCGGCCATGGCCGACAGTTCCGCCATCACCGCAGATGCCCGCGCCACCGGGTTGGTCAGGTAGAAGTCCTTGATCGCATTTCGGAACGTGGCCTTGGCCATGGCTTTCACCGGCAACGCCTGCCAGTCGTTTTCCGCCACCTCGTCTATGGCGCCCAGATGCCGATGCGCCGCCACCAGTGCCGCCCGCAGCGCGGCCAGCGAGTCCCAGGGCAGCACCTGGCCGAGTTCCGCCGACAAGGCCCGCAGGATGGCCCAGTTCTCCTTCGCCTCGCCCGGCGCAAACCCGGCACGGAAGGCCAGTTGCGGCCGCCCTTCGGTGTTGACGAACAGCCCGTTCTCTTCGGTCCAGGCCGCAGCCGGCAGGATGATATCGGCGCGGTTGGCGCCGCGATCGCCGTGGCTGCCCTGATAGATCACGAACGGCCCGGCGGCGATCTCCACCTCATCGGCGCCGAGGTTGTAGACCACCTGCGCGCCATCGGTCGCCACGGCCAGCCCGCCCTCGGTGCAGGCCCCCACATCCATCGCGCCAACCCGTGCCGCCGCCGTGTGCAGGATCAAAAGTCCGGCCTTGCGCGCCTCGGCAATCTTCATGGCATGGGCGAGAACCGCCTCGCCATCGGCCTCGTTCAAGGCCCCCTGCCCGACGATCACGATGCCGGGCTTGCTGTCCGCAGGCGCGGTCTCGGCCAGCTTCAGATGCGCGGCCAATGCCGCGCGGTCGGTGCCGAAATGGTGGTAGTCATAGGTCAGATCGACCGCTTCGCCGATCAACCCCACTTCGGCGCCATTGGCCCATGCCTTGCGGATGCGGGCGTTCAACACCGGCGAGTCCACCCGCGGGTTGGTGCCGATCAACAGGATGCCGCCAGCGGTGTCGATATCTTCAATCTTCGCGGTGCCGACATAGCCTGACCGGTTTCCCACCGGCAAACGCGCGCCATCGGTGCGGCATTCCACTTTTCCGCCAAGGGCTTCGACGACAGTCTTGAGGCTGTAAGCCGCCTCGACCGGAGCCAGATCGCCGACCAGACCGACAACCTTTTTGCCCTTCATGGCGGCGGCGGCGGCCGTCAGGGCCTCTCCCCAACCGGCTTTGCGCAGCTTGCCGTTCTCGCGGATATAGGGCGTGTCCAGCCGCTGGCGGCGCAATCCGTCCCAGATGAACCGGGTCTTGTCGGAAATCCATTCCTCGTTCACGCCATCATGGTTGCGCGGCAGAATGCGCATCACTTCGCGGCCCTTGGTGTCGATGCGGATATTGGCCCCCAGAGCATCCATCACGTCGATGCTCTCGGTCTTGGTCAATTCCCAGGACCGCGCGGTGAAGGCGTAAGGCTTGCTGGTCAGCGCCCCCACCGGGCACAGGTCGATGATGTTGCCCTGCAGGTTGGAATCCAGCGTCGTGTTCAGATAGCTGGTGATCTCGCTGTCCTCGCCGCGCCCGGTCTGGCCCATCTGGGTGATCCCCGCCACCTCTGTGGTAAAGCGCACGCAGCGGGTGCAGGAGATGCAGCGCG
>JBATAV010000131.1:0-2396 GCA_049662025.1 Paracoccaceae bacterium
GCATGACTGCCACAACGGCTTCCTGGCGTGGCAGGGTTTTCACAACGGAGCACTATCCCATGAGCCGCAAGAACTATGTCTTCACGTCGGAATCCGTTTCCGAAGGGCACCCCGACAAGCTGTGCGACCGCGTGTCGGACGCCGTGCTGGACGCCTTCCTGACCGAAGAGCCGAACGCCCGTGTCGCCTGCGAAACCTTTGCCACCACCAACCGCGTTGTCGTGGGCGGCGAGGTCGGGCTTTCCACCAAGGAAAAGACCAAGGCGATGCTGGAGCGCATTGACGGCATCGTCCGCGATTGCGTCCGCGACATCGGCTACGAGCAGAAGAAATTCCACTGGGAAAAGATCAAGGTCCACAATTACCTGCACGAACAATCCGCCCATATCGCCCAAGGGGTCGACCGGGACGGCGCGGGCGATCAGGGCATCATGTTCGGCTATGCCTGCCGCGAGACGCCCGAACTGATGCCGGCGCCGATCCAGTATGCCCATGCCATCCTGCGCCGCCTGACCGAGGTGCGCAAATCCGGGGCCGAGCCGACGTTGGGCCCGGATGCCAAAAGCCAGCTGACCCTGCGCTATGAAGACGGCAAGCCGGTCGAGGTGACCTCGATCGTGCTGTCGACCCAGCACACCTCCAGGCGCCAGACCTCCAAGGTGATCCGCGGCATCGTCGAGCCCTATATCCGCGAGGTCCTGCCCGAAGGCTGGATCACCAAGAAGACCGAATGGCACGTCAACCCGACCGGCACCTTCGTGATTGGTGGCCCGGACGGCGACGCAGGCCTGACCGGGCGCAAGATCATCGTCGACACCTATGGCGGCGCTGCCCCGCACGGTGGCGGTGCGTTCTCGGGCAAGGATCCGACCAAGGTCGACCGTTCCGCCGCCTATGCCGCGCGCTATCTGGCCAAGAACGTGGTCGCCGCCGGTCTGGCCGACCGCTGCACCTTGCAGGTCAGCTATGCCATCGGCGTGGCCAAGCCGTTGTCGATCTATGTCGACACCCATCAGACCGGCCAGGTCGAGGCTGCGGCCATCGAGAAGGCCGTGATGGAAGTGATGGACCTGACCCCGCGCGGCATCCGCGAGCATCTGCACCTGACCAGGCCGATCTATGCCCGCACCGCCGCCTACGGCCACTTCGGCCGCGCGCCGGAAGCGGACGGCGGCTTCAGCTGGGAAAAGACCGATCTGGTCGAGGCGCTGAAAAAGGCGCTCTGACCCCATGCTGCCGCGCATCTGGCAAGGCAGCATCATCGACCTTGAGGTGGACACCATCGTCAACGCCGCCAACGCCAGCCTCTTGGGCGGTGGCGGCGTTGATGGCGTGATCCACCGGGCCGCAGGGCCCGGCCTGTTGCGGGAATGCCAGACCCTGGGTGGCTGCCGGTCGGGCGAGGCGCGGATGACCGGTGGCTACAACCTGATCGCGCGGCGCGCATCGCGGTTGCGACGATCCTGGCCGAAACGGCCACTGACCCCGATCCACCTGCCGTGTTCCTTTGCGCCTTTCCGACCAGCGACGCGCGCTTTCTTGAGCGGGCGATCAAGAACGCTGTCGGAAAAATCTCCTGAAAGTGTTTGGGATTCCGCGCCCACCTTGCCGTAGCGGCGGCGCACAAGGTAAACTGATGGCGGGTTCAGTTGGGAAAGGTCCGATCTGGTCGAGGTCTTGAAAAAGGCGGTCTGACCGCAACAGGGCTGCGGGCTTGGGTGGCATTGAGCCACCCTGCGCCCGCGTTGCCACGGATTGCTGTGACGGCGGCGCCTTTGCGGGGGCCGCTGTTTTCCTATGGGGGAGGTGAGAATGGGCATTGGTGCGCCGCCACGGGCGGGATGGGCCATGGGTATGGCAGAGATGATGGTGACGGATTATCCGGAGTCATTGGCTTGGTGGGTTTTGGTGCTTGGGTTTTCGGTGGCCTATGAGCGCCCTGCGCAAAAGCTGGCCTGTCTGGAGCGTCCCGAGGGCGCGCAGGTGATGATCTATCAGCGCGATGGGGATTGGGAGACCGGGCCTTTTGAGCGCCCCTTTGGGCGCGGTCTGGTGATACAGGTTTATGTCGATGATGCCGCCGCCCTGGCCGCATCGGTGACTGCCGCAGGCTGGCCCTTTTATGTCGATCTACGCGAGAAATGGCGCGACTGGGGCGACCGCATGGGCGGCCAGCGCGAATTTCTGGTGCAGGATCCAGATGGCTATCTGGTGATGGTGGCCGAACGGATCGGAGAGCGGCCCTTGCCGTCAGATTGACCGCTGTTCGGGCATTGGCCAGAGTGCCGCAAGGCGCATTGGGCGGGCAGGGGGCATCATGCGGGTATTGGTTGCGGTGGTCGTGCTGTGCCTTGCGATCGGGCTTGCCGCCCCGGCGGCGCGGGCTGAGTCGGCAG
>JBATAV010000132.1:0-7157 GCA_049662025.1 Paracoccaceae bacterium
AAGGATCTTCCTGGCCCAAAGTTGCAACGGAGACTGCACCCCACCGGGCAACGACACCGTTGACCCAGGCAGCAACGACACCGTTGACCCCGGTGGCAATGACACCGTTGACCCCGGTGGCAACGACACCGTTGACCCCGGTGGCAATGACACCGTTGATCCGGGTGGAAATGACACCGTCGATACCGGGGGCGGCGAAGATCCTCCACAGATGATCCCGCAGCCAATCCACGAGGCGAACAATCCGCCGCAAGGCACCGTTCTGTCCGATCGCACAACTGATGCCATCGCCGCCCGCCTGAGCGAGGCGAACATCACCTGCGGCGGCCGCTTGCCGATGGAATACCGCATTGACTGCATCCGCAATTACTATGCCGATCTGGCGCAAGACCTGCCCAATACAGGCGATTACCGGCCGGTGAAGCTTGCGCTGTTGCAGGCCGTGCGGCAGCTTGACGCGATTGTCCGCGCCAATCTGGATCCATCTGCCCCGAAGATCCGGCCCAATCGTGGCAACAAGCCCGACTCCCCCCGCATCGGGCCGCTGCGGGCGGTGAAAGCGACCGGGGCCAAAAAGGCCGCCAAGGCCGCTGGGCAGGTGATTGCCGAAACCTCGCTGGTCATCCTGCGCTCGGGCGAAGACCCGACGCGGCGCACCGCGCACTACGCCGAGATTTCAACCGCGATGGAATCGAACCTGACGATCCTCCGCTCGGCCTGAAAGGAAATGGGGGTCCGGCGGCCCCCATTCGGCTTAATGCACCACGGCTTCGCTGGGCCGTTCGCGGCGACTGGCAATCACCTTGCCGCCGACGATCAGCCCATCGGGCCCGGCCTTGACGGCGATGGTCGCGCCGTCAAGGATGTCTCCGGCCAGGATCATCTCGGCAAGTGGATCCTGCAACTGGCGCTGGATCACCCGCTTCAGCGGCCGCGCGCCAAACACCGGATCATAGCCTTCGTCCGCCAGCCAGACCCTCGCCTGCGGATCAAGCTCCAGCACGATCTTGCGGGTGGCAAGCCGCTCTTCCAGACGGTGTATCTGGATATCCACGATCCCCGCCATATCGGCGCGGTCTAGCCGGTCGAAGATGATCTGCTCATCCAGACGGTTCAGGAATTCGGGCCGGAAATGCAGCCGTACCGCCTCCATCACTTCGGCCTTCGCCCTGCTGACATCGGCCCCATCCGGCAGTTCCGACAAGGCCCGCGCCCCAAGGTTCGAAGTCAGGATGATCAGTGTCTGCTTGAAGTCCACCGTGCGGCCCTGACCATCGGTCAAGCGACCGTCGTCCAGCACCTGCAACAGCACGTTGAACACATCCGGGTGGGCCTTTTCCACCTCGTCGAACAGCACAACCTGATAGGGACGCCGCCGAACAGCCTCGGTCAGCACCCCGCCTTCGTCATAGCCGACATAGCCTGGCGGCGCGCCGATCAGGCGCGAAACCGAGTGCTTCTCCATGAATTCGCTCATGTCGATGCGCACCATCGCATTGTCGTCATCGAACAGGTATTCCGCCAGCGCCTTGGTCAGCTCGGTCTTGCCGACACCGGTCGGGCCCAGGAACAGGAATGACCCCAACGGGCGGTTTTCGTCCGACAAGCCCGCACGGGCGCGGCGAACGGCCCTTGATACTGCCTCGACTGCGGCCCTTTGGCCGATAACGCGTTTGCCCAGTTCCTCTTCCATCTTCAGCAGCTTCTCACGCTCGCCCTCCAGCATCTTGGTGGTGGGGATGCCGGTCCAGCGTTCGACCACTTCGGCGATCTGTTCGGGCCGGACGGATTCGGCAACCAGCGCCTCGCCCTCACGGGCCTCGGCCTCGGTCAGCTGCTTTTCCAGACCGGGTATGCGGGCATACTGCAATTCACCGGCCTTGGCGAAATCACCCTCGCGCTTGGCGGTTTCCAACTCGCTGCGGGCGTGGTCGAGTTTCTCCTTCAGATTGCGCGCCGCTTCCAGGCTGTCACGCTCGGCCTGCCACTTGGCGGTCAGTTCGGCCGATTTCTGCTGCAGGTCCGACAGTTCTTTTTCCAGCTTTTCCAGCCGGTCTTTCGACGCCGTGTCGTCTTCCTTTTTCAGCGCCTCGGCCTCGATCTGGAACTGAAGGATCTGGCGGTCCAGCGCGTCCAGTTCTTCGGGCTTGCTGTCTACTTCCATCCGCAACCGGCTGGCAGCTTCGTCCATCAGGTCGATGGCCTTGTCGGGCAGGAAGCGGTCGGTGATGTAGCGGTGGCTCAGCGTTGCAGCCGCCACCAGGGCGCTGTCGGCGATCTTCACCCCGTGGTGCAGTTCATACTTCTCCTTGATGCCACGCAGAATCGAGATCGTATCCTCGACCGTCGGCTCGCTGACGAAAACCGGCTGGAAACGCCGCGCCAAGGCCGCGTCCTTTTCCACATGTTTGCGGTATTCATCCAGCGTGGTCGCGCCGATGCAATGCAACTCGCCCCGCGCCAGCGCGGGTTTGATCAGGTTGGCCGCATCCATCGCGCCTTCGGATTTGCCTGCACCGACCAGCGTGTGCATCTCGTCGATGAACAGGATGATCTCACCCGCCGCCGCCTCGATTTCCTTCAGGATGGCCTTCAGCCGTTCCTCGAACTCGCCGCGATACTTGGCGCCAGCGATCAGCGCTCCCATGTCCAGCGCCATCAGCTTCTTGTTGCGAAGGCTTTCGGGCACGTCGCCATTGACGATGCGCAGCGCCAAGCCCTCGGCAATCGCCGTTTTACCGACGCCGGGTTCACCGATCAGCACGGGGTTGTTCTTGGTGCGGCGCGACAGCACCTGCATGGCGCGGCGAATTTCTTCATCGCGGCCAATGATAGGGTCGATCTTGCCGTCCCGCGCGGCCTCAGTCAGGTCGCGGGCGTATTTCTTCAACGCTTCCATCGTGTCTTCGCTGGATGCGGAGTCTGCCGTGCGCCCCTTGCGTACCTCGTTGATCGCCGTGTTGAGTCCCTGCGCTGTCACGGCACCGGCGGTCAGCGCATCCTTGGCGCGGGTGTTCACCAGCGCCATCGCGGTCAAAATCCGTTCCACCGGAACGAAACTGTCGCCCGCCTTCTTCGCCACCTGCTCGGCCTCGTCCAGCACCCGCACCAGAGAGGGGTCGATATAGGTCTGCCCGTCGCCGCCCGAAACCTTGGGCAACTTGGCAATGGCCGCATTGACCGCAAGGTTCACCTGTTCCGGCGACCCGCCCGCCTTGCGGATCAGGTTCGAGGCCAGCCCCTGATCGTCATCCATCAGGGCTTTCAGCAGATGGTCGGGCAGCACGCGCTGGTGGCTTTCACGCATCGCGATGGTCTGGGCGGCCTGAATGAACCCGCGCGACCGTTCCGTGAACTTCTCCATGTTCATCGGCATTCTCCTTTTGCAAAGCACCGCCATGCGAACGCCCTGAACAGGCGCGTCCGCCACGGCCTTACCCCTGATGTGGGAAAGCCGCCCGCTGCCTTCAAGCGGGATAACGCCGGGGCACGGCGTTTTTTCTGCACGCGCTGCGCGGAATTCCCCGACCGGGCTGGCTTGGGCCTATTGTCGCCGATCAGGCCGCGCGTTTTGGGCGGGAATCCTGCATGCCGGGCGGAGGGGTTTGCAAGCTGCTTGCCCCCGCCTCCGCCCCGGCGCACCTGTGGCGCTGGTTCAGCGGAGGCCGCCCATGCATGATATCCTTGAGCCCATCCTGCCTCAGGTGCCGATCGAGGGGATAACCCTGCATATCGGCCGCAGTGGGCTGTCGATGGGCGACGCCGCCGAGGCGCGGATGATGGCCGATGGGCGGGTCGGCGTCTGGGCGCGCGTCAAGAGGCCAGTGCTGGGCATCGTGCCACGTCGGCGTGACACGCGGCTCGGGCATCTTGGCCCGGTGGCGGGGCAGATCCTGACCAGTGCGCTGGAAGAAGGCGCGCCGCTGCGGTTGCGCGTGGTGATGCTGACGCCCGAACATCTGGCGGGGTCGGGTGCGCCCGAGATCCACGTCTCGATCTGGGGCGACCCGCGCCTTCTGACACCGTTTCTGGACGTGCCAGAGGCCTTCGTGCCGACAGGTGACGGAAACTTCGCCGATCACGCTTCGCATGTGGCGAAAAGTGCCCGACGGGCGCGGTAAGCGGACCCTAGTCCTTTGACTTCGGCGTCAGCAGCTTTTTCGGGCGGATCGCCTCGGCGGCCTTGAACAGGCTGAAGGTCTGGTTGACGTAATTCACCACCCCGCCGATCTTTTCCAGATAGCTTGACAACTCGGCTGTCTTTTCCGCCTCGACCACCTGAATCGGGCGGCTGGGGTCGGTGCCTTCGAATTGGGCGTAGAACAAGGGCTCGCCGCGCTTCAGGATGATATCCTTTTGCGGTTCATGCCATTCGAACGCCCACATCAAGGGGCGCGGCCACAGGCTGACCGGGAAGCGCCCGCCGAAGATGGTGCCGGGCAGAGGGTCGGGGCGGTAATGCATGAAGGCCGACAACTGGGTGATGTAGACCATCTCGTCAGCGATGAAACAGTAGGGCAGGTGCAACTGAATCGTGGGCCGGTCCGGGTAGCGCCACTCGGTCTCGTTCACCAGGGTCAGCACTTCACCCAGCTTGTTGGCGCGGATCGTGCTGGCGGCCCCGGCGCGGTTCAGCAATATCGGCTTGCCCTTTTCGTCACGCGAAAAGCCGATGTGAATGTCGAACGGACATTTCACCATGAAATACCGGCTTTCCAGTTGGACAACGCCTGGACAGCGGCTGGCCGACTTGGCATGTACCTTGCTGGTCTGGCGTAGGCTGACCCGCTCGGGCGGGTCATACATCACCGCGCCCTTGTCGCTGGTCAAGAACCAGCCGACCATGATCGGGCCGGAGGCCGGGCCGTCTTCGGGCCGCTCGAAGCTGATGTTGAAATCCATGGCCTGCCTTTGCGCGCTTTGCAGTGCAGCGTGAATCCAAAGGGCCGGCAAGTCAATGAAGGGACTGCCGCAGGGCGCGTACCAGCGCGGCGTCGGTGCATCGGGCCGCTGCGGGGCCAAAGCCGAATTCGGTGATCAAGCGCGACGCGGGAAGGGTAACGGCGCAGGAGCCATGCATCTCGGTCGCGCCAAGGGCGGCAAGGGCGGCGGCATTGGCGGGCGATACCCCCGCTCCCGGCATGATTGAAATGCGCCCCGCAGCTTGAGTGATGAGCGTGGCGATGGCGGCGGCGCCTTCAACGGCGCTTCGCGCCCCGCCTGAGGTCAGAATGCGGCGAAAGCCGAGGTGGATGGCTTCCTCCAGCGCCAGGCCCATGTCGGGGGCCAGATCGAAGGCGCGGTGCAACGTGCAGTCCATTCCCTCTGCGGCCAGCAACAGCTGCGCAAGTGTATCGCGGTCCAGCCGGCCATCAGGCAGGGTCGCCCCCAAAACCACACCCGCCAGCCCTGCGGCGCGGGCTGTGGCAATGTCGGTCTCCATCTGCTGCATCTCGGCTTTCGAAAACACGAAATCCCCAGCGCGGGGGCGGATCATCGCCATTGCGCGAACAGGCAGGCGCGCCGCTTCGGCCATGAAACCAGCAGAAGGTGTCAGCCCACCCAGTGCCAGCGCCGCACACAGTTCGATCCGGTCGGCACCGCCGGCGACAGCCGCCGCGAGGCTGGCCGAGGTATCAACGCAAATCTCGACGATCACTGCCATGCCGCAGCCCCCGCCATGGCAGCCCCCAGAAGACCGGCATCGGCGCCACATTGCGCAGGCACCGCGAGTGCACCCAGTGTCCGGCGCAAAATGCGGGCACGCAAGGCCTCGTCCAAGAACTCCACCAGCCCCGCCGCGCGGCTAAGGCCGCCACCCACCGGCACGCAGGTGGCGCCGACGACATTCAGCACCATGGCCAGCGGGCCAGACACCAGATCGCGCCAAAGTTCCATAGTAGCGCAGGCTGCGGCATCCTTGGCGTGCCAACCGGCGATGATCTGCTCCGACATCAGGCTTTCACCCGCGTGCATCCGATGCAACCGCTCCAGCCCGCGCGCGCCGCCGATCACGTCGATGCAGCCCACCTGACCGCAACCGCAGGGCAGCGCATACTCGCCCCGGATCACCGGGCCATGGCCCCATTCCCCCGCAAAGCCGCCAACACCCGTGACCAGCCGCCCGTCGATCACCAGTCCGCCGCCAACCCCGGTGCCCAGAATGATGCCGAAGACATTATCCTGCCCACGCGCAGCGCCCGCCGTCGCTTCCGCCAGCGCAAAGCAATCGGCATCATTCAGCACCAACGCCGGAAGACCGGTTGCCGCGGTCAAGGCGGGGCCCAGCGCCAGTCCGTCGATGCAGGGGATGTTGGCCACCTTGCCGATTCCGGTAACCGGGTCCACCACCCCGGCGACAGACAGCGCAAGGCCCCGCGCGCCGCTGCCCTTGGCAAAGCTTGCAAGGGCGCCGATGAAGGCGGCAAGATCTGTGGCAGGGGTTGGCTCCTCTCCCGCTGGGCGCAGGATGCTGCCGTCCCACAGCCCCGCACGGATGCGACTGCCGCCAATGTCGAATGCAAGGATCATCGTCCCCCCCCTATTCGGCCAGTCTTGACAGCCCTTGCCCGTGCCGTCAAACCGCGCCGAACCGCTGTAGGAGGCCCCCGCATGGACGACCGTCTGATCGTGGCACTGGATGTGCCGAACGTGGTGCAGGGGCTGGATCTGGCGGCACGCATCGGTGATGCGGTCAGTTTCTACAAGATCGGGCTGGGGATGCTGACCGGCGGTGGATTGGCGCTGGCCAACGAGTTGAAGCAAGAGCATGGAAAACGTATCTTTCTGGACATGAAACTCTTCGACATCGGCGCCACGATCGAAGCGGCGGTGCGCGGCATCGCACAATATGACCTCGATTTTCTAACCGTGCACGGCGATCCGCAGGTGGTGCGGGCGGCGGGCGAGGGCAAGAAGGGATCGGGGTTGAAGATCCTTGCGGTAACGGTGTTGACCAGCCTCGACCGTGCTGATCTGGACGCCAACATGATCATGCCGGGCGACATTCACCAGATCACGCTGGAACGTGCGGCGCGGGCGCTGGCGGCGGGGGCCGACGGGGTGATCGCCAGCCCGCAAGAGGCAGCAATGATCCGTGCCTTGCCCGAGGCAGCGGGAAAGCTGATCGTGACGCCGGGCATCCGGCCCGCCGGGGC
>JBATAV010000133.1:0-2050 GCA_049662025.1 Paracoccaceae bacterium
CCACTTCCTCGACCATGCCATCGAAGCCCTCGAACGGGCCGTCGGTGACCTTGACCTTTTCGCCGATGTCGAAACGGATCAGGTTGCGAGGGGCTTCCAGACCTTCTTCGACACGGTTCAGAATCGCATTGACCTCGTGGTCGCGCATCGGCATCGGGCGCCCCTGCGGGCCGAGAAATCCGGTGACGCGGTTGATCGACGAGATCAGGTGATAGCCGCGGCTCGACATTTCCATATGAACGAGGACGTAGCCGGGCATGAAGCGGCGCTCGGACGTCACCTTCTTGCCACGGCGCACTTCCAGCACCTCTTCGGTGGGCACCAGCACTTCGTCGATTTCTTCGCCAAGACCGGCTTCGGCAACGGCGGTCTTGATCTGTTCGGCAATCTTCTTCTCGAAGTTCGAGAGGACGCTTACCGAATACCAGCGCTTTGCCATGGCCTCACTTCCACCTTTGTCTCTCGGGGCCGTACCGCCCCTTTTCGTTCGTTCCCGGAACAAAAAACAGCGCGCACCCCGAATCGATGCGCGCCTTCTGTCCTTTGGTTGGCGCGGGGATAGCCCGTGCCGCCAGATTGTTCAAGAGGCAACCCGGCGCGTCGGCCTGTCTCAGGCGCCGAAGATCAGTTTCAGGCCGGTGCGGATGCCGAGGTCCACCAGGCTGAAGAAAGTGGCGGCGAGAGCGGCGAGGATGAAGACCATGATCGTGGTCAGCACCACCTCGCGGCGGGCGGGCCAGTGGATCTTGGCGACCTCGCCACGGACCTGCTGGATGAACTGGAGGGGGTTGGTGCGGGCCATGGGGCTTTCCGAAATCAGGGATCGAGGGGGGAGATACGGCCTATGAGGGCGGAATTCAAGCGGCGCTGGGGCCGCAAAGGGTGCGGAGGGGGCGTCCCGAGTCGGGACGGGGACCACTCGCAAAGGATTTCAATGGGTTAGACAAACCCAGTTAGGACTTTGTTAAGAAATGACCGGGGGAGAGCGGGGAAAGACGCGAAGCCCCACCCTACTTGTTCACCAGGCTGAGCGCGGCGCGGCGCAGGGTGGACATGATCTGGCTGCGCTGGGGGTCGGGGACGGCGGTGTCGGTCATGGCGAGGTCCATCACCGCCAGCCAGTCTTCGGCGTCTTCGGTACGAATTTCGACATGGGCGTGGATCTCGCGCAGGTTCATGTGGCCGTGGCGTTCGTGGTAGTACCGACGACCGCCAAGAAAGCCGCAGAGGAATTCGAACTGCGCCGGGCGGACGTGGGAGAGGCCATGGCCCTTGAGGTGCATCTCCATGATCGTCTTGCCCTGCGGCAGGGATTCGATCAGGTCGTAGAAATGCTCGACGAGGTTGAGGACCTTGTCCTCGCCACCGATCTTTTCGATCATGGGTTTCGGGGGCATCGGTTCCATGGCGCGCCTTCAGCTTTGCGGCCGGGTTTTCTTGGGGTCGTAATGTGACAGCGGCACGATCACCGCCGGAAGGCGTTTTTGCTGGCCGTCAAGCTTGCCGACCTCCAGCACCGTGCCGGGGGCGGCATGGGCGACATCGACGCGGGCAAGGGCGATGTTCTTGCCCAGAAGGGGCGAGCGCATCGAGGAGGTGACTTCGCCGATCTGGGCGCGACCGATGTGCAAGGGGTCGCCATGGTGGACATCGGTGTTGGAGTCGATGTCGAGGCCGACGAATTTGCGCGACGGGGTTTCCTTGCGGCGGATCAGCGCCTCGCGGCCGATGAAATCGTCGGTCTTGGATTTCAGGGGCACGGTGAAGCCGATGCCGGCCTCGAACGGGTCGGTCTGGTCGGAGAAGTCGTAGCCGGCGAAGATCAGCCCGGCTTCGATGCGGACCATGTCGAGGGCGGCGAGGCCCATCGGGCGCAGGCCCTGATCTTCGCCATGGTTCCAGACGGCGTCATAGACCTCGCTACCATCCTTGGGATGGCAGAAGATTTCAAAGCCAAGCTCGCCGGTATAGCCGGTGCGGGAAACGACGACGGGGGCGCCGGAGGGACCGCCGAGGCGGCCGATGGTAAAGCGGAACCAGCCGAGCTCAT
>JBATAV010000134.1:0-4282 GCA_049662025.1 Paracoccaceae bacterium
CCAGAGTGCGTGAAACACGCTCTGCGGTCACCCGTGGATGCGCTTTGCGGACAAACTGCGCGCAACCGCGAACAACCCGGGTTGCCAGTGACAGGGAGGTTCAGTGGTGAGCCCGTCCGGATTCGAACCGGAGACCCACTGATTAAAAGTCAGTTGCTCTACCAACTGAGCTACGGGCCCACAACGGGCCGTGGATTAGGTGCATAGGGGCCGGGGGTCAAGGGACAAAATGCGGCCGCTCTGGCAAATCGCCCGGTTCGGGGGTAAGAGGTTGCGCATGACCGGGATCGACCACCCAACCGGCCTGCCCTTCATGAAAATGCATGGCGCGGGCAATGACTTCGTTGTGATCGACTCGCGCGGGCGCGAGCCGGTGGTGACGCCTGCGCTGGCGCGGGCGTTGGGCGACCGGCACCGGGGCGTGGGCTTCGATCAGCTGGCAGAAATCCGTGACGCCGAGGGTGCGGATTTCGGGCTGGAGTTCTGGAACAGCGATGGCAGCCGGGCCGGCGCTTGCGGCAATGCCTCGCGTTGCGTGGCGGATTTCGTGATGCGTGGCCTGGGGCGACAGGCGGTAAGCTTGCGCACCACGCGGGGTGTCTTGCGGGCCGAGCGGTTGGCGGATGGACGGGTGAACGTCAACATGGGCCCGCCGCAGCGCGACTGGCGCGCGGTGCCTTTGGCGCGCGAGGTTGACCTGATGCATCTGCCGCTGGCGGGCGATCCGGTGGCGGTGGGCATGGGCAACCCGCATTGCGTGTTCTTCGTGCCCGATGCCGAGGCGGTGGACCTAGCTGGTCTTGGTGCGGCGGTGGAGCATGACCCGCTGTATCCGCAGCGCACCAATGTGGAATTCGTCTCGGTTCTTGGCCGCGACCGGCTGCGCATGCGGGTGTGGGAGCGGGGAGCAGGGATCACGCTGGCCTGCGGTTCGGGCGCATGTGCGGCGGCGGTGGCGGCGCATCTGCGCGGGCTGACCGGCCGTCAGGTGGCCTTGCAGCTGGATGGCGGCGTGCTGGAGGTGGATTGGCGCGAGGACGGGGTCTGGATGACGGGGCCGGTCGAGCATGTGTTCGACGGGCGGCTGTCAGCTGCGTTCCTTGCCGCCCATGCGTGACGCATCTGCCATGAAGCCGCCAGTCTTTGCGACGTTGGGCTGTCGTCTTAATGCCTATGAAACCGAGGCGATGAAGGAGCTGGCGGCCGCGGCCGGGCTGGAAGGCGCGGTGATTGTGAACACCTGTGCGGTTACTGCCGAGGCGGTGCGCAAGGCAAAGCAGGAAATCCGCCGTCTGGCACGCGAAAACCCTGGGGCGGCGGTGATCGTGACCGGCTGCGCGGCGCAGACTGAGCCCGAGACGTTCGCCGCGATGCCGGAAGTGGCACGGGTGATCGGCAACCACGAAAAGATGCAGGCCGAGACCTGGGCCGGGCTGGCAGTGCCCGATCTGATCGGCGCGACCGAGCGGGTACAGGTCGATGACATCATGTCGGTGCGCGAGACCGCAGGGCACCTGATCGACGGATTCGGGCGCCACCGCGCCTATGTGCAGGTGCAGAACGGCTGCGATCATCGCTGCACCTTCTGCATCATCCCATTTGGACGGGGCAATTCGCGGTCGGTCCCAGCCGGAGTTGTAGTTGCGCAGATTCAGCGACTTGTGGACAAGGGGTTTGCCGAAGTGGTGCTGACCGGGGTGGATCTTACCTCGTGGGGGGGGGATCTGCCGGGGTCGCCGCGACTGGGTGATCTGGTGATGCGCATTCTGCGGCTGGTGCCGGGACTGGCGCGGTTGCGGATTTCGTCGATCGATTCGATCGAGGCGGATGACAATCTGATGCGGGCGATTGCCGATGAGCCGCGCCTGATGCCGCATCTGCATCTGAGCCTGCAGGCGGGCGACGACATGATCCTGAAGCGGATGAAGCGGCGGCATTTGCGGGCGGATGCCATTCGGTTTTGCCAGGAAGCGCGGCGGTTGCGACCCGATATGGTCTTTGGCGCCGATGTGATTGCAGGGTTTCCAACTGAAACCGAAGAGATGTTCACAAACTCGCTGAAGCTGGTTGGGGAGTGCGGGCTGACGTTCCTGCATGTGTTCCCGTTCAGCCCGCGCAAGGGCACTCCGGCTGCGCGGATGCCGCAGGTGCGGGGGCCCGAAGTGAAGGAACGGGCGGCACGGCTGCGGGCGGCCGGGGACGCGGCGCTGGCGCGGCATCTGGCGGAACAGGTCGGCAAGACGCATCAAGTGCTGACCGAAGGGCCTCGCATGGGCCGGACCGAGCAGTTTACCGAGGTGCATTTTGCCACCGATCAGCCGGAAGGCACGATCCTTCGCCGGCAGATTCTTGGCACAAAGACGTGCGGATTGCTTGCCTGACACCGGAATGAGACTCTCGACTTTTCTGTGCGGTCCGCTTGTGGCCATGGGTGGGCTATGGGCAGCGATGTTCAGAATGGCGAATGCACGGCGTGGTGGTCACCGTGCGGTCCGGGGACGACGGTTCCGGCATCAATCGGCCTCGGAATCGATCATTTTTCCTGGGGCCACTCTTGACCTCGGGGTGAGATGCGGGCTGCGGGGATCATCGCCGTTGCGGTTCGGCACACGGCGGCAAAGATGCCGGTTCGGACGGACGTCGAATTGCGGCGGCTGGACCTGACGGCCACAGAACGCGGGGCGGCGCTGTCGGGAATGTCGGAGGCGATCAGGTGCGGCGGATGGTGTCGCCGGGTTGCAGGGTCGGTTGCAGTTCGATCACCTCGCCGCCGATGATGCCGGTGGGGCGTTTGCCGGCAATGATCTCGGCCGATTTGCGGCCGATTTCCAGGCGGCAGGCGTCCATGGTGGCCAGACGGCGGGGCAATCCATCCAGCAGTTCCATGCCGTTGAAGCCCGCCAGGCCGACCTTTCCGGGCACGTCGATGCCGTTTTCCAGGCACCAGAGCAGGCCGCCAGCACCAATCATGTCGTTGGAATAGTAAAGGAAATCAACGTCCTGGGTGCGTTTCAGAAGGGTCTCGGTCATCTCGCGGCCCTTCAGAAGGGAGGAGCCACCGGTGTAGTATTCGCGGTCGACCAGCGACAGGCCGGCGCGGGACAGGGCCTCTTCGAACCCCTCCAACCGTTTGCGGGCGCGGGTGTCCTGGGTGGGCATGTGAGTGCCGAGAAAGGCAATGCGGCGGTAACCGGCGGCGATGATCGCCTCTGCCATCTGGCGACCGGCACGGCGATGGGAAATGCCCACGGCGCTGTCGACGGGGGTGCCGTCGATGTCCATGATTTCGACGATGGGCACCCCTGCCTGAGCCAGCATGGCGCGGGAGGCGTCGGAGTGCTCCAGCCCGGCCAGGATCAGCCCCGAAGGGCGCCAGGACAGCATTTCGTAGATCACCTGCTCTTCCCGGTCGTGACTGTAGTTCGACACGCCGACGACGGGTTGCAGGCCGGTGTCTTCGAGCACCTCGGAGATGCCGGTCATCACCTCGGGGAAGACCATGTTCGACAGCGATGGGATGATGACGCCGACAAGGTTGACGCGCTGGCTGGCCAGGGCGCCGGCGATCTTGTTGGGGACGTAGCCGAGGCTGCGGGCGGCTTCGAGCACCCGCTCGCGCGTGGTCGCAGAGACGTCGCCCCGGTTGCGCAGGACCCGGCTGACCGTCATCTCGCTGACGCCCGAGGCTTCGGAGACGTCGCGCAGGGTCAGGGTGCGGCGAGGATCGGGGGTCGGAGGCTTTGACAACGGCTGGGTCCAGCTTGGGCTTTTCTCTTTGTTAGCGGTAATGGAGGCCCTTGTCCAAGGCCCAATCATCTGCTAGTGATAGCGCTAACAGCCGCAAGGTTGGCGATATCCCCTGCGTCCTGCAAGCTCTCAAACCGTGACGCAAGGGCCAAGGAGGGGGGAGTGGTGGGCCAAAACTTCACTCCCCCTTTTCTTTTTCCCGGTGAAACTACGCAATCGTTGCCTTGGGGCGCGGGTTTGTGCATTTAAGGGGCGTGGCCCCGTAGCTCAACGGATAGAGCGTCCCCCTCCTAAGGGGAAGGTTGCAGGTTCAAGTCCTGCCGGGGTCGCCAAGCGAAAGGTGATGCCTTGGCCCGATCCCCTGCCCTGCAAGCGTTTCTTGACCAATCCGCCGTCGATCTGGCGGCGGCAACCGAAGGCCGGGCCGCAAGAGCGGCCGAGGCGATAACCCGTCGGCTGGCGGCCGGGGGGAAGGCGGTGACGCGGGCGCCCGAAGTGTTGGCGGTTTGCGACTGGATTGGCCCGGCGCTGGCGC
>JBATAV010000135.1:0-8810 GCA_049662025.1 Paracoccaceae bacterium
ACAAGCTGGAGCGCTTTGCCCAATTCCTTGAGCCACAAAAGGCCGAAGAGCTGACGGCGGTGCGCCTGCAGCTGCTGCGCGCGGGCTACCCCGAGAAAAGCGCCGTTCTGGTGTTTCACGCGGCCAAGATGGTCTTGGGCATCGGCTTTCTGGTGCTGGGCCTGATCTATGCGCTGATCCAGTCGGCACAGACGGAAGTATCGACCCAGTCGATGATCCTGTACACGCTGATGCCAGCCGCGATGGGCTATTACCTGCCGAAATACTACGTCAACAAGCGGCTGGCCAAGCGGCAGACCCAGATCATCCAGGGCTTTCCCGATGCGCTGGACATGATGCTGGTCTGCGTCGAGGCCGGTCAATCGCTGGACCAGTCGATCATCCGTGTCGCCCGCGAAAGCCGCGCCGGTTACCCCGCGCTGGCCGACGAATTCGACATGGTCAGCCACGAGGTCAAGGCCGGCAAGGAACGGGTGGCGGTGCTGAAGGACATGTCGGAACGGGTCGGCGTGCCGGACGTGGCCTCTTTCGTCACCACTTTGGTGCAATCGGCCACCTTCGGCACCTCGATCGCCGAGGCGTTGCGGGTCTATTCGGCCGATATGCGTGACAAACGTGTCATGCGTGCAGAAGAAAAAGCGAACATCTTGCCGACGAAGCTGACCCTTGGCACAATGATGTTCACCGTACCGCCCTTGATGATCATCCTCATCGGCCCTTCGGTCTATGGCATCAGCCAGATGCTGGGAACAAGCGGACTTGCCGCCCCCTGAGGACGCAGTGAAAAGAACCGGACTTGCGCTACTGATCGTCACGACCCTGGCCGCCTGTGGAAACACCGGCGGCCCCGGCATGTCCGGGGCCGGCACATCCCGAAACACCCCCTACGGCGTCAACCCGCGCGGCGAAGCGGTTGACCCCTTGCTGGTCGGTCACCGGCTGATGGCGGCGGGCGAATATGAACTGGCGCTGAAATCCTATTTCGGGGCGGCGGCGGAATACGGGCTGAACGTCGACACGCTGTCGGCCATCGGCTCGGCCAACCTGAAACTGGGGCGTCTCGGCCAGGCCGAAAAGATCCTGCGCCGCGCGGTGGACGAAGACCCCACCTTCGTGCCCGCCCTGAACAACCTCGGCTGCGCGCTGATGGAAGAGGGCAAGGTCGGCGAGGCCAAGATCATCTTTCAGCAGGCCTATGCGATGGACAGTGGCCAAACGGACTCGATCCGCGAAAATCTGAAACGCGCTATCGCGGCAACCGAGGCGCATGTATATGATCCGGTAAAAGAAGAAGGCGAGTACCAGCTCGTGCGGCGCGAGAAGGGCAGATATGTCCTTCTGACGCAGCTTTAGGCCAAGGGCTCCGGGTCAGATCGAGCAGTCAACGAAAAGGACGCAACAAATGCGCCACCCTGTTCTAATTGCGCTGTGCCTGGGAGGCACCGCCCTGCTGGCAGCCTGTCAGGGCAATACCGATGCGCAGGTTCAACGCGCCGTCAAGGACGTGAACGTCATCGACGAATCCAACCTCAACGACATCATGCTGACCGTTGGCGACCCCAACGAGGCGGTGGCCTATTTCCAGGGGTCCTTGCAGAAGGATCCCGGCCGGATCGATCTGATGCGGGGCCTGGCGAAATCGCTGGTGCGCGCCGACAAGCCGACCGAGGCGGCGCAGGTCTGGGAACAGGTCTCGGCCTCGAAAGAAGGCACGATGGACGACAAGGTGATGATGGCCGATGCCTATATCCGGTCCAACCAGTGGGACAAGGCCAAGGCCACGCTGAACACCATTCCGCCGACGCATGAAACCTATGACCGCTACCGGCTGGAGGCGATGGTCGCCGACAGTGAAAAGAACTGGAAAAAGGCCGACAGTTTCTATGAAATCGCCGCCGGGCTGACGACCAAGCCCGCAGGCGTGTTGAACAACTGGGGCTTTTCCAAGCTGACGCGCGGCGACAATGGCGGCGCCGAAAAGCTGTTCACCGAGTCGCTGAAATACGACCCCACCGTGTTTACCGCCAAGAACAACCTGGTGCTGGCCCGCGCCGCCCAGCGCAAATACGACCTGCCGGTGATCGAGATGAGCCAGTCCGAACGGGCCGAGCTTTTGTACACGATGGCGCTGGCGGCGATCAAGCAGGGTGATGTTTCGGTCGGCAAGGGCCTGTTGCAAGCGGCGATCGACACCCATCCGCAGTATTTCGAAGCCGCGACGCGCAGCCTTGCCGCGCTGGACGCCAACGTGCAGAACTGACGATGCACTTCACCCTTCCGCCGATCCGCGAAGCCCTGGTCTTCCTGCCCTTCGTCTTGCCCATCGCGCTTTGGGTGTCCTGGTCGGACATGGCCAGGATGAAGATTCCCAACAAGGCGGTGATCGCCATGGCCGCCCTCTGGCCGCTGCTGGGCTGGATCGTGTTTCCCTGGCAGTTGTGGCTGATGGGCTTTGCGATCATGGCCATCGTGCTGTTGGCCGGGTTCATCGGCAATGCGGCGGGGCTGTTCGGCGCCGGGGATGCGAAATTCGCCGCCGCGATGGCGCCCGTCTTCACCGGCGGCGACCCGATGTTCATCGCCACGCTCTATGCGGTGTGCTCGATCGGCGCCTTTGGCCTGCATCGCGGGCTGAAACTGGTGCCACCGGTGCGCCGCGCCACGCCCGATTGGAAAAGCTGGACCCACAACAAGTTTCCCATGGGTCTGGCGCTGGCCTCGATGGTGACGATCTATCTTCTTGCCGCCTTCCTGCCCCAAGGCTGACACCTTCGCCCTGTAGACCCCTGCCCGAGGCAGTCGGTCTGCGACAGGCGAAAAAGGGCAAGACATGAACGTACAGGCCAATCCGGTTCCGCAATCCAGCGTGCAGCCGCCCGCCAGCCCGCGCTCGCTGGCCGAAGTGGGCATCAACGTCGTGATGATGCGCGACATCCTTCTGAAGACGATGTTCCGCACCAACCTTGCCATGGTGTCCGAGATTGCCCGCGCGATCTCGCTGCCGGTGCCGTTGACTCAGGAACTGGTCGATCTGGCCCGCACCCAGCGGATGATCGAGGCGATGGGCACCATGCACGCCACCGCCGCCAACGAGATGGCCTATCAGCTGACCGACGGCGGCAAGGCCCGCGCGCTGGATGCACTGAGCCAGTCGGAATATTATGGCGCCGTGCCGGTGCCGCTCGAGATGTATCGCGAACAGATCCAGCGCCAGTCGGTGCGCAACATCAAACTGTCGCGCGAACAGCTGCTCAGCGGCATGGGCCACCTGATCCTGCCGCCCGACCTTCTGTCGAACCTTGGCCCCGCCGTCACTTCGGGCCGGTCGATCCTGATGTATGGCCCGCCCGGCAACGGCAAATCCTCGATCAGCCACGGCATCCGCGCCGCGCTGGGCGACAAGGTCTATGTGCCGCGCGCCATCGAATATTCCGGTCAGGTGATCTCGGTCTATGACCCGATCGTGCATTCCGCCGCCGAAAGCGCGGTGGATGACCCCAACAGCTTGCGCCGCACCTCGAACCGGTTCGATCAGCGCTATGTCTATTGCGAACGCCCCAGCGTGATCACCGGCGGCGAACTGTCGCTCGACATGCTGGACCTGACCTACAACGCCACCGCGCGCACCTATCAGGCGCCGTTGCAGCTGAAGGCCACTGGCGGCATCTTCATCATCGACGACCTTGGTCGTCAGGCCGAGCCGCCGCAAAAGATCGTCAACCGCTGGATCGTGCCCTTGGAAGAAAGCCGCGACATCCTGGCGCTGCAATCGGGCGAGAAATTCACCGTGCCCTTCGACACGCTGGTGATCTTTTCCACCAACTTCCACCCCAACGAGATCTTCGACGGCGCCGCCCTGCGCCGGATCTTCTTCAAGATCAAGATCGACGGGCCGGATCAAGCCAACTTCCTGAAGATCTTCGCCATGGTCGCCCGCAAAAAGAAGATGCCGCTGGACGAACGCACGATGATGCACCTGATGAAGGTGAAATTCCCCACCATCGCAAACAACTACGCCAACTACATGCCGACCTTCCTGATCGACCAGATGATGGCCGTGTGCGAGTTCGAGGGCATCCCCTACCAGATGTCCCCCGACCTGATCGACCGCGCCTGGGGCAACATGTTCGTCCGCCAGGAGGCCATCGCGCATTAGGCAGGCCGGAGAGTGATCTCGTCGGCCATTCGCCCGCCGTGGTCGGTGACGGCACCGGTTTGGTCCAGCCGGTCCTTCTCTGACTTCAACATCAGCATGGAGGTCGGCTCGATCCACTGATCGGACACGATGGCCCCCCCGCCATCGGGAAAGTCATAGCGGCCGGTCAGGTGAATGACCGGGTAGGTGCACCCGCCCACGGTCACCTCTTCGCCGCCCTTCGAGGTGATGGTGACGCGTATCTCCACGTTGCCGTCGATCGTCACCGGATCGAATACCTTGTCCTCGCCGACCGGCAGATCCTGCGCCGGGATCAGGGTCTGGTCGCCCCAATCCCAACGGGTCACGTCGGTCCGGGAAATTTGCGACAATCTGTAGAAGCCGAATTTCATCTCGTTCACGTCAATGCCGCCGTCGGCGTTGAGGAAGTTCGACCGCAGCACCCCATCGGTGACAGAGAAGCCCTGCTCGACCTAGCCATCGGCGAAGTGAATTCGCAAGGGCATTTTGCCGGGCACCAGACAGTCAGATGCGGCGGCGGCCGTGGCCATCGGGGCAAGGGCAAGAACGGTAGCAAGATGCAGGCGCATGGAAGACCTCGCCGAAATCTCTTGCGCGGCACCGGCCCGTCACGCACCGCCCGATGCCACCAATGCCCCTGCTTACGCCCGAAGATCGAGTCGCACAATCAGCCGCATTGCCCGCTCAAGCCACCATCGCGACGGCCTATTCCAGCGCCGTCACCGCCTGCCCGCGCATCTTGTCGCCCTCGCGGATTTCGCTTTTCAGCGTGATCAGCGACGGCAGGTGCAGCCATTTGGTGTTCTCGCCCAGATCCTTGCCGGCCTCGCGGTTCTTCACCACCAGCTTCAGCGCGGGCATCGGGCAGCCGGCCACCTCGATCACCTCGGGGCCGACAACCTCCAGGTCGGTGGTAAAGGGGCGCGGCGGCAGAAAGCCCGGCGTGGTCAGCATCGCCTCTTCGTGGAAGGTGGCACCGGGCACCAGATCGGCCAGCGCGGGCAGTGCCGCTTTCCAGGTGAAGACCGCGCCTTCGCCGTCGCGCAGCGCGGAAAGGGTGAAGATGCCCGCCTGCACGGTCATTTCCACCTGCTTGCCGGTTTCCACAATGGTCTGGCGATAGCGGATCACCTCGCCCTCACGGCCCAACACCTCGACCACCGCGCCGGAATCATAGGTGGCCTTTTGCGGCACCTGGCCCTCGGGCAGGCACTCGGCCAGACCGGCGGCGGGCAGCAGGGCAAGACAAAGCGCGATGGGACGGATCATGGAAATCTCCTTTGCCGGCAGGATGCCGTCACGCGGACAGGACAGCAAGACGGGACTTCCCCACCGCTTCAGAACAGCCGCACGCCGTTTTCAGTGACGATGGCATCCAGCCGCTGGTCGGTCGGCTCAACCGGCACCTCGTCCACCTCTTGCGCGGCGAAGGCAAAGCCCACCGCAAACGTCGGGCGGCGGGCGCGCAACATCTCCAGCGTGCGGTCATAATAACCGCCGCCATAGCCCAGCCGGTAGCCGCGCGCGTCAAACGACAGCAAGGGCACGATCAGCACCTCAGGCTCCACCCAGGCGCCCTCGGCCGGGATCAGCGCGCCAAAGCTGCCCGCCACCAGCGCGCAGCCGGGCGTCCATTCGCGGAACTTCAGCGGCACCGCCTTGCCCGGAATGATCGGCACCCCGACCACGCCCTGATGCGCCGCCATCGCGGGCAAAGGGTCGATCTCGGTGCGCATCGGCATATAACCCGACAGCACCTTCCCGGCCTGATCGGCCAGAAAATCGGCCAGAATTTCCGCCGCCTGCCCCTGCCCCGCACGAAACGCCGGCTTGCGCGCCGCAAAGGCCCGCTCCCGCGCCGCGTCTTTGATTGCCGCCGTAGGATTCGTCATAGCATCACCGCCCCCGCAAGCCCCAGAAAGACCGAAAATCCAACCACATCCGTCACCGTGGTGACAAAGGTTCCCGATGCCAGCGCCGGGTCCACGCCCGCGCGCTCCATCATCAGCGGCACCAGAATGCCAGCCATTCCCGCCACCACCAGATTGATCACCATCGCCGCCGCGATCACCAGCCCCAGCCTCGAGTCGTCGAACCAGAACCAGCTGACCAGCCCCACCAGGATGGCGAAGAACACCCCGTTCAACAGGCCCACCGTCGTTTCGCGCCGGATCACCCGGGCGACGTTCGCCCCGGTGATGTCGCGTGTCGCCAGCGCGCGCACCGCCACCGTCAGCGATTGCGTCGCCGCGTTTCCGCCCATCGAGGTGACAATCGGCATCAGCACCGCCAAAGCCACCAGCTTGGCAATCGCATTTTCGAACTGCGCGATCACCGTGCTGGCCAGAATCGCCGTCAGGAGGTTGACAAACAGCCAGGGCAGCCGCTGCCGCGTGGTTTCCAGCACCCGGTCCGAGATCGAGCTTTCGTCGCCGACGCCCGCCATCCGCAGCATGTCTTCCTCATGCTCGTCGTCCAGCACGGCCATGGCATCGTCGATGGTGATGGCGCCGACCAGTCGGCCGCCTTCATCGACCACCGGGCTGGAGATCAGGTGATACTGGTTGAAGATATAGGCCACGTCGGCCTCGGGCGAGGTGGCCTTGATGATGCGGAAACTGTCTTCGGCAATGTCGCGCAGTTTTGCGGTGCGGGCCGAGGACAGGACGCGCCCCAGCGTGACATAGCCGGTGGGCTTCATCCGCGGGTCGATCAGGATGACGTGGTAGAACTGGTCGGGCAATTCATCGGCACTGCGCAGATAATCGATCGCCTCGCCCACCGTCCAGTGTTCGGGGGTGGCGACCACCTCGCGCTGCATCAGGCGGCCGGCCGAGTATTCCGGGTAGGCCATGGCCTGCTGGACGGCGACCCGGTCGGCCGATTCCAGCGCATCGAGGATGCGGCCCTGGGCCGGGGCCTCCAAGTCTTCGAGAATGTCGACGACATCGTCGGTTTCCAGTTCCCGGACGGCATCGGCCACCACGGATTCGGGCAGCGCCGCAATCACCTCTTCGCGGATCGATTCGTCGATTTCCGACAGCACTTCGCCGTCGATGCCGCCATGCCACAGCTTCAGCAGCGCGGAACGGTCCGACGATCCGATCTGTTCCAGGATGTCGGCGATATCGGCGGCGTGCAGCGGTTCGAGCAGCACGTCAAGCTGGCCTGCATCCCCAGCCTCGACCGCGGCAAGAACGGCCTCCAGCCGCTCCATCGCCAGCGCGTCTTCGTCCCGCTCTGCCCGGTCTTCCGCCATGCTGCCCCCTTTGCAATTGCCGCGACCTTAGCGGAAGCTGTTTCTGCGAAACAGGAAAAAGCGGCGGATTCCCTTTCCGCCGCGACCGCTTATGATGGGGCGGTTTGCTGCAACGGAGTGCACGATGGCCAATCTTCTTCTGGGGCAGGTTCTAAGCTTTGCCGCCGATCCCTTTGTCGACGGTCCGGCGGCCGCCCGCCACATCACCGATGGCGCCGTGCTGGTCGATCAGGGCCGCATCACTGCGGTGGGCGATGCGGCGGCGCTGAAGGCCGCCCATCCGCAGGCCACCCGCCACGACTATGGCCAGGCGCTGATCTCGGCCGGCTTCGTCGATGCCCATGTGCACTACCCGCAGACCGCCATCATCGCCTCCTGGGGCAAAAGGCTGATCGACTGGCTGAACCAATACACCTTCCCCGAAGAGATGCGCTTTGCCGACCCCGCCTACGGCGCCGAAATCGCCAACCGCTATCTCGACCTTGTGGCCGCCAACGGCACCACCACCGTCTGCACCTATGCCACGATCCACCCCGCCTCGGTCGATGCCATCTTCACCGCAGCACAGTCCCGCGGGATGCGGCTCTACGCGGGCAAGACCTGCATGGACCGCAACGCGCCCGAGGGCCTGCGCGACACCCCGCAATCGGCCTATGACGACTCCAGGCGGCTGTTGCAGAAGTGGCATGGGGTCGACCGGCTGTCCTACGTCATCACCCCGCGCTTCTCGCCCACCTCCAGCCCTGAACAACTGCACGCCCTGGGCACGCTTTGGCGCGAACACCCCGATTGCCTGATGCAGACCCACCTCAGCGAACAGACCGACGAAATCCAGTGGGTGCACGAGCTTTTCCCCCAGGCGCGCGACTATCTCGACACCTACGAGGCGCAGGGCCTGCTGCGGACAGGCGCGCTTTACGGCCACGCCATCCACCTGACCCAGCGCGAGAAAGATCGCCTGATCGAAGCGGGCGCCAGCCTGATCCACTGCCCGACCTCGAACACCTTCATCGGCTCCGGCCTGTTCGACATGGGCCTTGCGCGCCACCTGCGCGTCGGCCTGGCCACCGACATCGGCGGCGGTTCAAGCTTTTCCATGCTGCCCACCATGGCCGCCGCCTACGAGGTGGCCCAACTGCGCGGCCAATCGCTGCACCCCGCACAACTGTGGTGGCTGGCCACCCAAGGGTCGGCCCGCGCGCTACATGCCGATCACCAGATTGGTAATGTTGCCAAAGGGATGGAGGCCGATCTTGCCATCGTCGACCTGGCCTCGACGCCCGCAATAGCCCAGGCCGCCGCCCGCGCCGAAGACATCTGGCAACAAATCTTCCCGACCATCATGATGGGCGACGACCGCGCCATCCGCGCCAC
>JBATAV010000136.1:0-4636 GCA_049662025.1 Paracoccaceae bacterium
TTGTCCAGCCCATGCCGCGCGGCGATGTCGGCGGCAAAGACCGCCCCCCCCGCAGGCCCCGATTCCACCAGCCGCACCGGGAATTCCGCCGCCGTCGCAATGTCGATGATGCCACCGCCCGAGTGCATCAGAAACACCGGGCAATCGGCGCCCTCAACGCGCAGCCGGTCAGCCAGACGGCCCAGATAGCTGGCCATCAAGGGCTTGATATAGGCATTCGCAATGGTCGTGTTGAACCGCTCATACTCGCGCATCTGCGGGCTGACCTCAGACGACAGCGAGACCAGAACGCCGGGCAGCCGCTCGGCCAGAACCTGCCGGATCAGCCGCTCATGCGCGTCATTGACGTAGGAATGCAAGAGGCCCACCGCCACCGACTGATAGCCCGCATCGCGCAAGGTATCGGCCAGCGCCACAACCTTGGCGCGGTCCAGCGGGATCAGGATTTCACCGCGCGCATCCATCCGTTCGGCCAGGGTATAGCGGCGGTTGCGGGGCAACAACGGCTCGGGCAGCGTCAGGTTCAGATCGTATTGCTCGAACCGGCTTTCGGTCCGCATCTCGATCACATCGCGGAACCCCTCCGTCGTGATCAGCGCGGTCTTCGCGCCGCGCCGTTCGATCAGCGCATTGGTCGCAAGCGTGGTGCCGTGGATGATCTGACCAACCGCGTCCGGTGAAATGCCCGCCTTGGCGCAAACCCGGTGCATCCCCTCGACAATCGCCTCTTCCGGTGCGGCATAGGTGGTCAGCACCTTGGTCGAATGCCGCGCGCCGGGCAGTTCCAGAACCACATCGGTAAACGTGCCGCCGATATCGACGCCCAGCCGTGCCACCTTGCCCACCATCATCGCCCCCATCTTGCCCATTCAGGCTATCAGCCGCGCAGCATAAAGAAAAATTCATTTCCATGATTGTCACGATAGGGAACTGTTATCCTGTGGTGGCGGGGACAGCCCTTGGGCAATCCGCATCGCCTCGGCAACGAAAGGCGGCAGCGGGTCCATCTCGGTCCGGGCCGCAAAGCGCAACCCTTCGGGGCACCAGCCATAGCGCAGCTCCTCCAACTGCCCCGCCGCCAGATCGCGCAGGATCATTGCGCGGGGCAGGCAGGCGATGCCCAGCCCATCGACCGTCATCTGCAACCCGGCTGCGATGTTTGACACCGGAACCAAGCGCGCGGGCACGCCCATGTCATGAAAATGTTCTTGCAACTGGCGATAGGGCGCGGTGTTGCGGGCATGGGTCAGGATGCGATGGCCGGCCAGCGCCTCCGGCGTCAGCGCCTGCCCACCCAACCCCAGCGACGGCGCCGCGACCCAGACATAGCCCGAGGTGCCAAGCGCCACCTCATGCCGCGCCCGCCGCTCGAACGGGCCGTTCTGGACCACCAGATCCAGATCGCGTGCGAACAGCGCCTGAGACAGAGCGGCACTCAGATCGACCGTCAGCTCAACCACCACGGCGGGAAACCGCGCCTTCATCTCCAGGAGAAACGGCCGCAACCATGTGTGGGCCACCATCTCTGACACTCCCAGCCGCAGCACTCCGTCAAACAGCGTCTTGTCGCCCGCCGAGGCGACAAACCCGTCCACCGCCGCCAGCACGCCCCGCGCCGCCACCAGCATCCTGACCCCCTTGGCCGTCAGCCGGACCGAGCCCGCGTCACGCTCCATCAAGACCACGCCCAGGGCCTGCTCCAGCCGCGCGATCCGGGCCGAGATATTGGGCTGCGTGGTGTTCAAACGGTCCGCCGCGCGGCGAAAGCTGCCCAGATCGGCGACGCTAACAAAGGCCCGGATTTGTTTCAGATTAAGCATGGCTCTGCCTTTGGGCTGTCAGGCGCTAGGCTATAACCACTTCTGTGCCCCATTCCACGCATTTGCGCGCAAGGTCGGGCGGCAAGGGACGATCGGTGAACATGCGGGTAATTTCGGCCAGTGACGCCAGCCGCGCCGGGGCCGACCGGTTCAGTTTGGAATGGTCGCAAACCAGAAACGTCCGCCGCGCCTGCCGGATGATCGCCTTCGAAACCCTTACCTCGGCCAGATCGAAGTCCAGCAGATCACCGTCCTGGTCCAGCGCCGAGGCGCCGATCACCGCGTAATCGACCTTGAACTGTTCAAAGAACTGCGTGGTCAATTCCCCCACCAGCCCGCCGTCCGCCCGCCGCAAGGCGCCGCCCGCCACCATGATCTCGCACCCCGGATTGGACACCAACGTATTGGCAACGTTCATGTTGTTGGTAATGACGGTGATGTTGCGATGACCAAGCAATTCGCGCGCCACCGCCTCGGTCGAGGTGCCAAGGTTCATGATGATCGAACAGTTTTCCGGGATCATTGCCGCGCAGACCCGGGCGATGGCGGATTTGGCGCGGTCGTTCATCCGGCGGCGCTGGTCATAGCCCAGATTGGTCACCCCGGTGCGCGGCACCGCGCCGCCATGCACCCGGTCCAGATGCCCCAGATCGGCCATCTCAGTCAGGTCGCGGCGGATGGTCTGCAGCGTCACGTCAAAGCGCTGGGCCATCTCTTCGACCACCACCCGGCCCTCGGCGCGGGCGATTTCCAGGATTTCGTTCTGCCGGAAGCTGAGCGCCACCGCTTGTTCCTTTTTCTTCGGATCTGTGCTGTGGAGTTTCGGGGATGCGCCGGTAGCAATCAAGCCGGAAATGTCGCCGCATATGCGCACAGAGCATCCGCCGCACCGCAGCGCGACCATTTCTGATCCAACGAAACGCAATCAAAGGTCAGAAATCCGCCCAAGGTCAACTTTGCGATATTATTCGTAGATACGAAAAGCGCGCAAAAACGAAAATTGAGGATTGACCAAAAGGCGGGAATCACCGCACCCTGAAAAACGCTGCGAAAGGAATGGATGTGACCGCGACAACAGGGCCGGACCTGGCCGATCTGTTCATCATTGGCGGCGGCATCAACGGCTGCGGAATCGCGCGCGACGCCTCTGGCCGGGGTCTGTCGGTGGTGCTGGTGGAGCAGGGCGATCTGGCACAGGCAACCTCCTCGGCCTCGACCAAGCTGTTCCATGGCGGCTTGCGCTATCTGGAATATTTCGAATTCCGCCTGGTGCGGGAGGCGCTGGCCGAGCGCGAAACCCTGCTGGTCGCCATGCCGCATATCTCCTGGCCCATGCGCTTCGTGCTGCCCTTTCACCGCGACATGCAGTTCGAAGGCGATACGCCCACCGCGCGCCTGTTGTCCTGGACGATGCCCTGGCTGAAGGGGCGGCGCCCGGCCTGGCTGATCCGGCTGGGGCTGTTTCTCTATGACAATCTGGGCGGCCGCAAGATCCTGCCCGCCACCCGCACGCTGGACCTGACCCGCGATCCGTCCGGGCGCGCGCTGCAAAGCCGCTTTACCCATGCCTATGAATATTCCGATTGCTGGGTCGAGGATTCGCGTCTGGTCGTGCTGAACGCCCGCGACGCGGCGATGCACGGCGCCAGCATCCTGACCCGCACCCGTGCCGTCGCGACCACCCGCCACCCCGACCATTGGGAAATCGTGACCGAAGGCCCTGCGGGGCGGCAGGTCCACAAGGCCCGCGCGCTGGTCAATGCCGCCGGCCCCTGGGTCGAAGAGGTGATCCGCCAGGTCGCCCATATCGACACCACCGAAGGGGTGCGGCTGGTGCGCGGCAGCCATATCGTCACCCGCAAACTCTATGACCACGACCGCTGCTATTTCCTTCAGGGCACCGATGGGCGGATCATCTTTGCCATTCCGTATGAGCAGGATTTCACCCTGATCGGCACCACCGATCAGGACCACCACGGCGCGCCGGGTGAGGCCTTCTGCACCGACGAAGAACGTGACTACCTGCTGACGTTCGCCTCGCAGTATTTTGCCAAGCCGGTGACCACCGCCGATGTGGTCTGGACCTATTCCGGCGTGCGCCCCTTGTATAACGACGGCGCCAAATCGGCCACGGCGGCGACACGCGATTACGTGCTGTCGGTCGATACCGACGCAGCGCCCTTGCTGAACGTCTTTGGCGGCAAGATCACCACCCACCGCCGTCTGGCCGAATCCGCGCTGGCCAAACTGGGCGCGTGGTTCCCGCAAGCCAAAGGGCCGTGGACCGCCCGCGTGGCACTCCCTGGTGGCGATTTTCCTTATGATGGGGTGGCCGCCCTCACTCAAGCCTTGAAGAGGCATTTCCCTTTTCTGTCAGATCCTTGGGCGGCAAGGTTAATTCGTGCCTACGGCAGCGAAGCGCCGAGTCTGCTGGGCGAAGCCACCAGCGCCGCCGACCTTGGCCGCGACTTCGGCGCCACCCTGACCGAGGCCGAGGTACGCTGGCAGATGGCCCATGAATTCGCCCGTGCCGCCGCCGACGTCGTCTGGCGCCGCAGCAAGCTGGGCCTGCGATTGACCCAAGACCAGATCGCCGCGCTAGACGCCTTCATGGTCGGCCTTGAGGCGCCGACCACTGGCCGCATCCTCTAGCGCGGGGCCGAAGTCACCGGCCAGCGGGTACAAGACCGCAAGGTGGCGCTGGTCTGCCAGCGGTTCATCAACCACCCGGCGACAGGCGTTTACGACAGCATCGTCTCGGCGCTGCGGCTGCTGGGCAAATCCAAGGCCGCTGTGGACCGCGCCGTCCACAGCGC
>JBATAV010000137.1:0-2243 GCA_049662025.1 Paracoccaceae bacterium
GCTTCAAGGCTCCCACCGCGCAGCTGGCCGCCACCGTCACCAATGAGGTGGTCACGCTGATCCTGCGGGAGAACGTTGCCATGCGCACCACGGTGGCGGGGCAGACGCTGGAGTTCTTCATCCAGGAACTGGCCCGGCTTGACCGTGAACTGGCCAGCCGCTCCGCCGCGACCCTGGCCTTCAAGGAGGCCAACAAGGACGCCCTGCCCGACAGCCTGGAGTTCCGCCGCAGCCAACAGGCCGCGGCTCAGGAGCGCCTTTTGCAAATCGAGCGTGACACAGCCAGCCTGAAAGACCGCCGTCAGGGGCTGGTGGCATTATACGAGGCGACCGGCCGCGTCGCCGCCTCAAGTGAGGATACGCTGACCGCCGAGGCGAAACAGTTGCAGTCCTTGCGCGATCAGCTGGGCCAGGTGCTGGCAGTGCTGTCGCCGCTGAATCCCAAGGTGAAACTGCTGGAGAGCCAGATCACCGCTCTGGAAAAGGTGGTGGCCGATCAGGCCGCCGCCGCCGCGCCATTGGCGCCCGCCGGCGAAGTGCTGTCGCCCCTTGATATCCAGCTTGCCGATATCGATCGGCAGCTTGCCTTTCTGGACGATCTCAAGGCCCAGCTTGCCGCCGAGATGGAAACCTTGAGCAAGTCGATCGATGCGACCCCCGGCATTGCCATCGCTCTCGACACGCTGGAGCGGGACTATGCCAATACCCGCGCGCAATATGACGCGGCCGTGGCCAACAAGGCGCGGGCCGAAACCGGCGACACGATCGAGGCGCTGTCCAAGGGCCAGCGCATTTCGATCATCGAACAAGCCATCGCACCACGGGAACCAACCAGTCCCAACCGGCCGCTGATCGCGGGCGCCGGGGTAGGACTCGGCTTCGTCGCGGGGATCGGTCTCATCGTGTTGATCGAACTGCTGAAGGGGGCGATCCGTCGGCCTGCCGATATCACCGCGCGGCTGGGCATTACGCCTTTCGCAACCCTGCCTTATCTGCGCACGGCGGGTCAGATCCGGCGCCGTCGGGTGATCATCGGGCTGGGCTTCGCGCTGGTGCTGCTGGCCATACCAGCAGGCCTCTGGTTGGTGCATACCCAGGTCATACCCCTTGACCTGCTTCTGAATCGTGTGATGCAGAAGGTCGGCCTGTCGGGGTTCTTTCTCCCCTCCCCATCGGTCTGATACGGACGGAAAGCAGAAGAACCCATGGAAAAGATCCAGTCCGCCATTGCCAAGGCCCGTGCTGCCCGTGCCGCTATCCAGTCGGGTGAGGAGGTTCGTCCTGTCGCCCCGGAAAAGGCGGCCCCTCAAGCCGAAGCTCCTCTCGTTCTGCCAGCGGCCCCGGTTCGCGCGGATGACGATCACCCCGACCCCGCTGCCGTGGCCGCCTTCTGGTCCGCCCTGCCGGGTTTTGCTGCGGCTCCGGGCCTGCTGGCGCGCGGCCATGTGGTTACAGCGGCTGGCGGACGGGAGGCGGTGCCCTTCGACCTGATGCGCACCCGGCTGCTGCAGCAGATGCGCGCCAACAATTGGCGCCGGGTCGCCATCACCTCACCCGGCCCGGCTTGCGGGAAAAGCACCATCGCCCTCAATCTGGCGATGAGCCTTGCCCGTCAGCCCGACCTGCGCACCGTGCTGGCCGAGATGGACATGCGTCGCCCCTCGCTGTCACGGATGCTGGGCTTGCGCAGCCCGCAAAGCTTTGCCCGAGTACTTGAAGGGCTCGACCCGTTTGCCAGCCAGGCCATCCGGATCGGCGAGAACATGGCAATCAGCACGTGCCATGCCCCCCACCGCCACTCGGCCGAACTGCTGCACAGCCCGACCGTGGCTGCCGCACTCGACCGGATCGAGGCGGAGTACGACCCCTCGATCTTCATTTTCGACATGCCGCCGATGTTCGTCTCGGATGACGCGATGGCGGTGATGGGCCGGATGGACTGCGTTTTGATCATCGCCGCCGCCGAGTCGACGAAGATAAAGGAAATCGACCGTTGCGAGCGCGAGCTTGCCGCCCAGACCAATGTCCTTGGCGTGGTGCTGAACAAGTGCCGCTACACGGAGGACGAGGGCTATGGCTATGACTACTATGGGGGCTGATCGCGTTTCGCGCGCGAAACATCGGCTTGAAAAACAAAGGGCCGGGGGTTTCCCCGGCCCTTGCGTCAAGTCTCTGTCAAAGGCTCAGGCCGCCTTGCGACGACGCAGCGCGGCAAGCCCACCCAGCGCACCGATCAGCAGCAG
>JBATAV010000138.1:0-2716 GCA_049662025.1 Paracoccaceae bacterium
AGCGGCGGGCAGGGCAGGCCCATCACATCGGTCGGAATCTCGATATGTGCGGGGCCGGGGCGGGCCCCCAGCATGGCGGCGAAGGCGCGGTCCAGTGCTGCGCCCAGTTGGGCGGGGTCGTCCAGCCGCTCGGTCTGGCACAATGGCCGGACCATGGCGGCCTGATCGGGCAACTCGTGCAGAAGACCAAGTCCATGCCCCAGCGACTCGCGGTGATTGACGCCCGAGATCACCAGCATCGGCACCGAATCCGACCTGGCCTGCGCCATCGCGGTCAGGGTATTGGTCAGCCCCGGCCCGGTGATCACGAAGGCCACGCCCGGCTTGCCGGTCACGCGGGCATAGCCATCGGCCATGAAGCCGGCCCCCTGTTCGTGGCGCGGCGTCACATGCCGCACCAGCCCCGAGGCCAGACCGCGATAAAGCTCGATCGTATGCACGCCGGGGATGCCGAAGACCACCTCCACCCCACGCGCCGCCAGACCCTCGACCAGACGTTCGCCAACTGTCGTCATGCGACTTTCCCTTTTTTCTGGCCGGCATGGGCCGCGATCCGGTCGGCCGCGCGGGCGATCAACGCATCTTCCACCGTCAGCGACAGCCGGAGCCAGCCTTTCAGCCCTTCGCCGAAACTCTCGCCCGGCATCACCGCAACCCGGTGTTCAGCCAGCAGCCCCAGCGCGAAATCCTGACCCGAAAGCCCGGTCTCGCGCACATCGACCAGCGCGAACATGCCAGCACTGGGGCGATGCACGCGCAGGCCGGCCACCCCGTCCAGCGCCTGCACCAGAAGCCCGGCGCGGCGGGCAAACCGCTCGGCCATGCCCGGAGCCACCGGCGAGGGTTCGGACACCGCAAGTGCGGTCATGTCGGCGATGAAGGGTTGGCTGCCAAATAGCATGGTTTCCGACAATGGCAGGAGCCGGGCGGTGAATTCTGCAGGCCCAATGACCCAACCGGAACGGAACCCCGGTGCGGCATGCGATTTCGAGATCGAACAGGCGACGATCGTGCGCTCGGCCAGGGCTGGCAGGTCCAGCGGCGAGGCGAAGGGAACGCCGGGGAAGATCAGGTCCTCATAGACCTCGTCGCAGACGATCCACAGGTCATGGGCGCGGGCGACTTCACCCAGCGCGGCCAGGTCGTCAAGGCCAAGAACGCTGCCGGTGGGGTTGTGCGGCGTATTCAGGAACAGCACCCGGCTGCGGGGCGTGATCCGCGCGGCGACATCGGCGGCATCCATGCGGAAACCACGCTCGGGGCGCAGCGGTACCGGCACCATGGTGGCACCGGTCTGGGCGATCAGGCCCTCGTAGGTGGCATACATCGGGTCGCCGACCAGAATCTCGTCGCCGGGTCCCAGAAGGGCGCGGAAGGTGGCGTAGAGGCTGGTCTGGGTGCCGGGCAGGCAGATCACCTGATCGATGGAAAACGGCCGTCCTCGCCGCGCCGAATAGCGATGCGCAAGGGCAGCCACCAGCAACGGCTCTCCGCGGCCGTTGGAATAGCCGGTGCGGCCCGCCACCATGGCGCGGGCGGCCTCTTCGACCAGACGCGGCGGGGCGGGCACGTCGGGCTCTCCTATGGTCAGCTCGATCACCTCCACGCCCTCGGCCTTCAAGGCGCGGGCACGGGTATGCACCTCCCACTTGGCAGAGCCGAGATGGGCCAGCCGCTCGGTCACGTCGGCGTATCGCATTTTCCCGCTCATGCTTGGGTCCTTTCCGGCCCGGTCTTCTGGCCCATGGAGATTTCGGAGATGAAGGTTCCGTGCGCCATCAGGTCGACGCCCAGAATCGCGCCGACCGAGGTCAGCCCGATGCACACCAGTTCGCCCGGAGAAAAGCCCTGCGGCAGGACGCCGCCTTCCAGCCAAAGCCCGTCGATCACCGCGTTGCAGGCAATGGCATCTTGCCGCAGGCGATCGGTCGAAACGTCGGGCCGGTCAATCTGGGCGATCAGCGATTGCAGCATGTTGCGATAGCGCAGGTAGCCGGATTCGTGCAACGCCAGCAGTGCGGGATCGGTCTGCACATGGTGCAGATACCCTGCCCACAGACCGACAGCGCGGGTATCGACCACCGGCGGCCGCAACGAGGCGGCGACAAAGGCGGCAAGCCGCTCTTCGGGGGCGGCCCCCACGCCTTCCAGTGCGTCTGATCCCTTGTCGGTCATCCCGTCCATCAGCGCCCGGTAGGCGGCACGCGACAAATCGTCCTTGGAGCCGAAATAGTGCCGGATCAGACCGGGTGTCACGCCCGCCCGGTCGGCAATGGCACGCACCGTGGCCGCAGCCGAGCCACCTTCGGCCATCAGCGCCTGAGTGGCCGCAATCAGCGCCTCGCGGCGGGTCTCTTCGCTTTCGCGGCGATAGGGGCGGCGGTCGGTTTTCATGGCGGGCAGATACTTGGTTGGAGGCTTGTTATACAATTGCATAATCCAGCAGAACGTGACCCGACGCAAGCCCTGTCCTTGGCGCAATCCACAGCGGTTTTCAGATTGCACAAGCCGCGCGCGGGCGCGGCTTGTATTCCTTTTGTCTCGGCTCTGGCCGTCCCGGCCAACCGCCTCGGGGCCTCGGTTTCGGCGCGACACTTCCCGGCCATCTGATCTCCCGATGCAACGGTCGGAGCCACCGGCAGGGATTTCTGAACCCGGAGGAAAGCACGAAGTCCGGCTTTTTCGCCTTCCTCTCTGCCCATGTGTTCAGTCCCTG
>JBATAV010000139.1:0-1956 GCA_049662025.1 Paracoccaceae bacterium
TCGCCAGCCTGACCGGTGCCCCCGCGACAGAGCCGCTGCGCGTCTATGTCGGGCTGAACAGCGCGGCCACCCCCGAAGCCCGCGCCGACCTCGCGCTGGCCGAGGCGATCCGCATCGGCGCTTTCGACCGCAAGCTCTTTGTCATCGCCACGCCCACCGGCACCGGCTGGATCGACCCGGCCTCGGTCGCCCCGCTGGAGTTTCTCTGGGGCGGCGATGTCGCCTCGGTTTCGGTGCAATATTCCTATCTGCCCAGCTGGCTGTCGCTGCTGGTCGAGCCGGAATACGGCCATGAGACCGCCCGCGTGGTCTTTGCCCGCATCTATGACCACTGGCGCCAGATGCCGAAGGATGCGCGGCCGCGGCTGTACCTGCATGGCCTCAGCCTTGGCGCGCTGAATTCCGATATCTCGCTGGATTTCACCAACCTGCTGGGTGACCCGCCGACCGGGGCGTTCTGGGCCGGCCCACCCTTTGCCAGCCGCAGCTGGCCGCAATTCACCGCCGCGCGCGCCAAGGGCACCCCCGCCTGGTCGCCAAGGGTCCGCGATGGCGCCTTGGTGCGCTTCACCACTCAGACCAATACCACCGGGGTGGCCGATGCGCCCTGGGGCCCGATGCGGATCATCTACCTGCAATACCCGTCTGACGCGATTGCCTTCTTCCAGCCCGCCAGTTTCTATCGCGCGCCAGAGTGGATGGCCGATCCGCGCGGCCCCGATGTCTCGCCCGCGCTGCGCTGGGTGCCGGTGGTCACCTTTGTGCAGCTTCTGACCGACATGATGACCGCCACCACCACCAATCCCGGCCACGGCCATGTCTATGCCGCAAAGCACTACCTTGACGGTTGGGTCGCCCTGACCGATCCACCCGGCTGGGACGCGGTAAAGCTGCAGGCCTTGCGCGACTGGTTCGCGGCCAGGGGTCTTTAGCCCCCCGCGCTTGACTCCCCCGCCCATCCGGCGTATCCGCAGCGCCAATTCCCCCGGAGGCTTCAGCTTCCGGTCCCTTGGCATTGTCCGGGATCGCCACCTGTCAGCGCGTTGCGCCCACAGGTGCCGCTTCGCTTTGCGCAAGGGCTTCGCCGCCCCATATGGGGTGAAACCGCAAATGAGGTGCGCCAATGTTTGAAAGCCTGTCAGAACGCCTTGGTGGCGTCTTCGACCGTCTGACCAAGGCCGGTGCGCTGTCGGAAGCCGATGTGATGACCGCCCTGCGCGAAGTGCGGGTCGCGCTTCTGGAGGCCGACGTCTCGCTGCCCGTCGCCCGCGATTTCATCAAGCGGGTGCAGGACAAGGCCACCGGCTCGGCGGTGACCAAATCGATCACCCCCGGCCAGATGGTCGTCAAGATCGTGCATGACGAGCTGATCCGCGTCCTGGCCGGTGACGGCCCTGCCGATGCGCTGAAGATCGACAACCCGCCTGCAACAATCCTGATGGTCGGTCTGCAAGGCTCGGGCAAGACCACCACCACGGCAAAGCTGGCCAAGCGGTTGAAGGAAAAGAACGGCAAGAAGGTGCTGCTGGCGTCCTTGGACACCAACCGCCCGGCGGCGATGGAGCAGCTGGCCATTCTGGGCGTGCAGATCGGCGTGGACAGCTTGCCCATCGTCAAGGGCGAAACCGCGGTGCAGATCGCCAGGCGCGCCAAGACCCAGGCCAGTTTCGGCGGCTATGACGTCCTCTTCCTCGATACCGCGGGCCGTCTGCACATCGACGAAGTGCTGATGAACGAAGTGCAATCCGTCCGCGACATTGCCCAACCGCGTGAAACCCTGCTGGTGGTCGACGGGTTGACCGGGCAAGACGCGGTCAACGTCGCGGCGGAGTTTGACGGCAAGGTCGGCATCTCCGGCGTCGTCCTGACGCGGATGGACGGCGATGGCCGCGGCGGTGCGGCGCTGTCGATGCGCGCCGTCACCGGCAAGCCGATCCGCTTTGTCGGCCTGGGCGA
>JBATAV010000140.1:0-1687 GCA_049662025.1 Paracoccaceae bacterium
CGGTGGGCCTGTCGGGCACGCGCGAGGCGCCGTTGCAGGCGCTGGCGGCAGAGTTGGGCGACAAGGCGCATGTGTTGCCTTGCAACCTGTCGGATGCGGAGGCGGTCGAGGGGCTGGTCAAACGCGCCGTGGCGGCGATGGGATCGGTCGACATTCTGGTCAACAACGCCGGCATCACCCGCGACGGTCTGGTGATGCGGATGTCGGATGACGACTGGCAGGCGGTGATCGACGTCAATCTGACGGCGGCGTTCCGGCTGTGCCGCGCCGCCATCCGCGGCATGATGAAGGCGCGCTGGGGGCGGATCGTGAATATCTCGTCCGTCGTCGGGCAGACCGGCAATGGCGGCCAGGTGAACTATGCCGCGTCCAAGGCCGGGCTGGTCGGCCTGTCGAAATCGCTGGCCGCCGAAGTGGCCAGCCGGGGCATCACGGTCAACTGCGTCGCCCCCGGCTTCATCGAGACCGCGATGACCGACAAGCTGAACGAGGCGCAGCGCGGGGCCATTCTGGGCGCAGTGCCCGCCGGCCGCATGGGCACACCGGCCGAGATCGCCGCGGCCGTGCTTTACCTCGCCTCGCCCGAGGCGGGCTATGTCACCGGCGCCACGCTGCATGTGAATGGCGGCATGGCAATGCTGTAAGGCTTTCCCCCCTTTGGGCGGGGAAAGCGTTTGCCATGGGTCGCGCCTGTTGCTATAGGCGCGCTCAATTCGCCGGGGTGACTCGGACGGGGGACTTTGGGCGTCAGGCCGCCGGTGGCGGTAAAGGTTGCCTTTCGGGGCAGGAACAGTCAGGCCGGGGGCGAACCCCGCAAGGATAGAGGAAAAGACATGAGCGACATCGCCGATCGTGTGAAGAAGATCGTCGTCGAGCATCTGGGCGTCGAAGAGGACAAGGTGACCGAGAACGCCTCGTTCATCGACGATCTTGGCGCCGACAGCCTGGACACGGTCGAGCTGGTCATGGCCTTCGAGGAAGAATTCGGGATCGAGATCCCCGATGACGCCGCCGAAACCATTCAGACCTTTGGTGACGCCATCAAGTTCATCTCCTCGGCCGCCTGAGGCATCTTTCCGATACCGGAACGCGGGGCACCCTTCGGGGTGCCTTTTGCGTTCGCGCCCCGCGCAGGCGGAGCCTTGCCGGGGCGGGGCAGGCCTTGCTTGCCATCGGGGGGGGCGCGGGCCATCCTCCGGCGATTGGCAGGAGGACGGCGCATGGCGGGCAATTCGGCTTTGGGCACGATGTTCGGCGCAGGATCTGGCGCAGGATCCGGTGCCGGCGGGGTTGAGACCTTCATGGGCATCCCGCGCTGCCGCGACCTCGGTCGCCTGCCTGCCAGGATTGCGCTGATCGGGGCGGATGGCTGCACGCCTTACCCCTCGGTCGGGTCTTACTGTGCGGGCGGGCCTGGTGCCATTCGCGCGGCCGGGGCCGCATATGCGGCCAATCTGGCACATGTGGATTTCGATCTGGGCGGGCCGGTGTTTCCGGGCGCGGTCGATGCGGTCGATGCAGGCGACCTGCCGCAAGACGACGCCGACCCTGCGGGCAACCGCGCCCGCATTTTCGGCGCAGTCAGCCAGGTGCTGGACCGGGGCGGGGTGCCCTTGCTCCTGGGCGGCGACGACTCGCTGCCGATTCCGATGATCGAGGCCTTCGGCGCGCGCGGCCGCAGCTACAC
>JBATAV010000141.1:0-1800 GCA_049662025.1 Paracoccaceae bacterium
CGGCCAAGATCGTTGCGGTGGCAAATTTCAAGGGCGGCGTCGGCAAGACCTCGACCGCCGCCCATCTGGCGATGTCGGCCGCACTGGATGGCTACCGCGTTCTGGTGATCGACCTCGACAGCCAGGGCTCGATGACATCCATCATGGGGGGCAAGGTTAGTGACGAGTGGCAGACGGTTTTCCCACTTCTGGCGCGCGATTATGCCCGTCATCTGCAAGCCGAGAACGCCGTGCGCGAGGCTGGTGGCCAGAGCGCCCTGCCCCTTGACGAAACCTTAACCGAGGCGCTGCAGGTTTCGCCGCGAAACCTCGTGCAGAAAACGCATTGGCCCAACATCGACCTGATCGGCGCCCAGCTGAACCTCTATTGGGCCGAATTCCAGGTGCCGGTCTGGCGGATGCAGCTGCGCAACTGGCCCCTGTGGGACAGTCTGGGCAACGCGCTGACGGAGTCGGGTCTGGTGAATGACTATGACATCATCCTGCTCGATACCCCGCCTGCCCTGGGGTATCTGACGATCAATGCGCTTTCGGCGGCCGATATTCTGCTGGTTCCCTTGGGCGCGTCCTTCCTGGAGTTCGATTCCACGGGGCGGTTCTTCGATATGATCTATTCCACTTTCGCCTCGATCGAAGAGGGCGAGAACAGCGCCCGGCGCAAGCAGGGCCTTCCCGATATCCGCTTTGAATGGGACGCCGTGCGCGCCCTGATCACCCGGTTCGACGCCAGCCAGCAGACCGACCTTGCCAATGTCATCCAGGCCTATTTCGGCGATTTCATGACCACCTATCGCCAGGAAATGACGGCCATGGTCGGTCAGGCCGGCGAACAGGTTTCGGGCATCTACGAAACCGATTACCGCGATTTCAACCGCGATACCTACATCCGGGGCCGCGAAACCTTCGATCGGACCTGGGCAGAGGTGAAGCAGGTGATTCTCGGGGCCTGGTGGCGCGACATGAAGCTGGCTGAGGGAGGCTGAGGAATGGCAAAACGCAAGACATTGGTGGCACCGACGGTCGAAGACCTCGCCCGACTGGAGACGGAGTTTCGCCGCGAAACCCCGGCCAAGGGTGGGGGGCTGGTGGCGCCGATCAGCCATATTGCCGCCGACAGCGCCGCCGCGCATGACCCGCGAAGCGCCTCGGATCGTGCCGCCGCCGCCCGCGACAAAGCCGACGCCGAACGGATGCGGCAGGCCGAGGACAAGGGCCTGGTGATCCGCGAGCTACCGCTGGAGGACATCGAGGCCGACGCCATGGTGCGCGACCGCATGTCGCTGAACGCCGAAGAGATGGATGAGCTTCAGGCCTCGATCGCCGCGCATGGTCTGCGGCTCCCGGTCGAGGTTTTCGAGTTCGCCGTGGCCGGCCAGGGTGGGGCAGGTCAGAATGGCGCGCGCTACGGTCTGCTTTCGGGCTATCGCCGTCTGCGGGCGGTGCAAAGCCTGCGCGGCCTGACCGGGCAAGAGAAATACGCCACCATCCGCGCCATCGTCCGCGATCCCAACGTGATGGGCGGCGCCTTCGCCGCGATGATCGAGGAAAACGAGATCCGCTCCAGCCTGTCGCATTTCGAGCGCGGGCGGATTGCGGTGATTGCGGCGCAGCAGGGCGCTTTCGCCAATGTCGAGGCCTCGGTCGAAGCGCTGTTCCAGCAGGCCTCCAAGGCCAAACGGTCCAAGATCCGATCTTTCGCGCTGATCTTCGAAGAGCTGGGCGATATGCTGGCCTTTCCCGAGGCGCTGCGCGAGAAGGACGGTCTGAGACTGGCCACCGGCCTGCGTGACGGTGCCGAGC
>JBATAV010000142.1:0-20036 GCA_049662025.1 Paracoccaceae bacterium
AGGTGCAGTCGGGTGAGGTGATCGTGTTTTCCGATCAGCTGTCGGCGGTGGTAGCCGAGAAGGCAGAGGCCGATCTGCGGCTGGTCTTCAACCTTGCCGGGGACGCCTTCGACGCGGCACTGGCGCAGGCGGGGGCGATGCCCTTGCCGCCCTATATTGCCGCCAAACGACCTGCCGATGACCGCGACCGCATCGATTACCAGACCGTCTTTGCCCGCCATTCGGGCGCGGTGGCGGCGCCCACGGCGTCTTTGCATTTCGACGCCGACTTGCTGGCGACGCTGGCGGCAAAGGGCGTCGATTTCACCGAAGTCACCCTGCACGTCGGCGCGGGTACCTTTCTGCCGGTGAAGGTGGAGGATGTGACCACGCACCGGATGCACGCCGAGTGGGGGCAGGTGACGGAGCGGGCGGCGGATCAGATCAACGCCACCAAGGCGGCCGGGGGGCGGGTGATTCCGGTAGGCACAACGGCGCTGCGGCTGATCGAATCGGCGGCGCGTGGCGGCAGGGTGCAGCCGTGGGAAGGGCCGACGGATATCTTCATCTACCCCGGATTCCGCTTTCAGGTCACCGATGCGCTGATGACCAACTTTCACCTGCCGAAATCGACGTTGCTGATGCTGGTCTCGGCGCTTATGGGCAAGGCGCGGATCGACCGGCTCTATGCCCATGCCATCGCGCAGGGCTATCGCTTCTTCAGCTATGGCGATACTTCGCTGCTGATTCCATCCAAGGAGAGCCGAACGTGACCTGGTTTGTCCTGAAAGCGGCCCTGTCCGGCCTGATCATCGCAACCATCGCCGAAATCGGCCGCAGGAATGCCGCGGCTGCGGCGCTGGTCGCATCACTTCCCTTGGTTTCCATCATCGGGATGATCTGGATTTGGCGCGAAACGCGCGATGTCGGGCGGATTGCGACTCATGCGCAGGCGACGTTCTGGTATGTGCTTCCGTCGCTGCCGATGTTTCTTGTGATGCCGATGCTGATCCGGTCGGGAATAGGCTTCTGGGTGTCTCTTTTCGCGGGGTCGGCGCTGACCGTGGTTCTTTACCTTGGCATGATTTGGCTTGCGCCCCGATTGGGAATCGAGCTGTGACGACACCGGGCTGGCGCTGGCGCGCAAAGGATATGACCTCATGCTGACCGTTCTTCGCAACACCTGGGCCCTGCTGTTGGGGATGCTGCTCTTGATGCTGGGCAACGGCATGCAGGGCACTCTGTTGGGCATCCGGGGCGGGATCGAGGATTTCTCGACCTTCCACATGTCGGTGGTGATGTCGTGCTATTTCGTCGGCTTCCTGTTCGGCAGCCGGATGGCGCCCGACATGATCCGCCGGGTCGGCCATGTGCGGGTGTTTGCGGCGCTGGGGTCGATGATCTCGGCGGTGCTGATCCTTTATGCGGCGGCACCCGACTGGATGGTCTGGGCGGTGTTGCGGGTACTGATCGGGTTTTCGTTCTCGGGTGTCTATATCACCGCCGAAAGCTGGCTGAACGACGCCTCGACCAACGAGACGCGGGGGCAGGCGCTGTCTTTGTATCTGATCGTGCAGATGATCGGCATCATCTGCGCCCAGGTGCTGCTGAATTTCGGCGACCCGCGGGACTATATCCTGTTCATCATTCCTTCGGTGCTGGTGTCGCTGGCCTTCACGCCGATCCTTTTGTCGGTCAGCCAGGCGCCGGCTTTTGATTCGACCAAGCCGATGAGTTTCCGGCAGCTCTATGAGACCTCGCCCTTGGGCTGCGTGGGCATATTCCTGCTGGGAGGCATCTTCTCGGCGCAGTTCGGCATGGTTTCGGTCTGGGGCACCCAGGCGGGGCTGTCGGTCAGGGACCTGACGATCTTCGTCTCGGCGATCTATGTCGGCGGGCTGGTGCTGCAATATCCGATCGGCTGGCTGAGCGACCGGGTGGACCGGCGCAAGGTGGTGATGTGGCTGGCGGCCTTTGGCGCGGTGGCGCTGATGGTGCCGGTGGTTTTTGATCTGCCCTTTGCGCTGCTGGTGCTGATCGGCGCCATCGGTGGCGGCGTGTCGAACCCGCTTTATTCGCTGCTGCTGGCCTATGTGAACGACTATCTGGCCAAGTCCGACATGGCCGCCGCCTCGGCCGGGCTGATGTTCATCAACGGGTTGGGCGCGATCTCGGGGCCGGTCATCACCGCCTGGATCATGGGGCTGATCGGGTCATCGGGGTTCTTCCTGTTCATGGCGATCCTGTTCGCGGCGCTGGCGGGCTATGCCGCCTGGCGGATGACGCAGCGGCGCGGAACGCCCGAAGTATCGGCCTCGTTCACCCCGGTATCGCCGAACGCCTCGGTGATCTCGGTCGAGACTGCGGCGCTGGTGGAGTCCGAAGGAACGCGCGCCAATTGACACGCTGCAGTTGAGGTTGCGCTGCCGCCCTGGCCCTGTCAGGCTGCGGCAGAGAGCGGAGGCGCAGATGTCTGATCCGGTTGAAGTTCTGGATTTCTGGCTGGGCGAGATCGGCCCCAAGGGCTGGTATGCCGGCACCGAAGAGATTGACGACGCCTGCGCGGTGCGCTTTGGCGATCTGGTCACGGCGGCGCGCGAGGGGGGGCTGGAGCATTGGGTCGACGGCCCGCCCGGAACGCTGGCCTATCTGATTCTGACCGACCAGTTCCCGCGCAACATCCACCGCGGCACGCCGCTGGCCTTTTCCAGCGATGCCCGCGCCCGCGACGCCGCGCGCAAGGCGCTGGAGGTGGGCTGGGACATCGCGGCGCCGGAACCCGAGCGGCAATTCTTCTACATGCCTTATGAGCATTCCGAAGACATCGCCGACCAGGACCTTGCGGTGCGGTTGATGCAGGAGCGGATGGCAGACCCCGATCTGGCCCTGCACGCCCGCGTGCACCGCGAGATGATCGCCCGCTACGGCCGCTTTCCACTGCGAAATGCGGCCTTGGGGCGCGAAAATACGGCGGAAGAGTCGGTGTTTCTGGCCGATGGCGGCTATGGCGCCTTGCTGCGGGCATTGAAGGGTTAGTCATGCGCTGTGCGCATGGGCCCCCGGCGTTGCCCTTGTTGCTTGGGTTGCGGAGATAGTTTAGGGGTAAACCACTTTTTTCGAGGGAGGGAAGAATGGCCGACCAAAGCTTTGACGTGGTGGTGATCGGTGCAGGTCCGGGCGGCTATGTCGCGGCCATTCGTGCAGCACAGCTGGGCCTGAAGGTCTGTATCGTCGAACGCGAACATCTGGGCGGCATCTGCCTGAACTGGGGTTGCATCCCGACCAAGGCGCTGTTGCGCAGCGCCGAGGTGTTCCACCTGATGCAGCGCGCCAAGGAGTTCGGTCTGGGCGCCACCGGCATCAGCTATGACCTGCCCGCCGTGGTGGCGCGGTCGCGCGGTGTGGCCAAGCAGTTGTCGGGCGGCATTGGCCATCTGATGAAGAAAAACAAGATTGCCGTGGTGATGGGGGCGGCGACCCTGCCCAAGGCCGGGACGGTCTCGGTGAAAACCGACAAGGGCGTGGAGACGCTGACGGGCAAGCATATCGTACTGGCCACCGGGGCGCGGGCGCGCGAATTGCCGGGGCTGGAGGCAGATGGCGATCTGGTCTGGAACTACAAGCACGCTTTGGTGGCATCGCGGATGCCCAAGAAGCTGCTGGTCATCGGCTCGGGCGCCATCGGCATCGAATTTGCGTCCTTCTTCAATACCCTCGGCGCCGATACCACGGTGGTTGAGGTGATGGACCGTATCCTGCCGGTCGAGGATGCCGAGATATCGGCCTTTGCCAAGAAGAGCTTTGTGAAGCAGGGGATGAAGATCCTGGAAAAGGCGGCGGTGAAGAAGCTGGACCGCAAGCCCGGCAAGGGCGTCACCGCCCATATCGAGGTGGGCGGCAAGGTTGAGACGCAGGATTTCGATACCGTGATCTCGGCCGTCGGCATCGTTGGCAACGTCGAAGATCTGGGGCTGGAAGCCTTGGGCGTGAAGATCGACCGTACCCATGTGGTGACGGACGAATTCTGCCGCACCGGGGTGCCGGGGCTTTTCGCCATTGGCGACATCGCGGGCGGCCCTTGGCTGGCGCACAAGGCCAGCCATGAGGGCGTGATGGTGGCCGAAATGATCGCGGGCGGCCATCCGCACCCGATCAAGCCAGGGTCCATTGCCGGTTGCACCTATTGCCACCCGCAAGTGGCTTCGGTGGGGATGACCGAGGCGAAGGCCAAAGAGGCGGGTTTTACCGTCAAGGTCGGCCGTTTCCCCTTCATCGGCAACGGCAAGGCGATTGCGCTGGGTGAATCCGAGGGCATGGTCAAGACCGTCTTCGACGCGAAGACCGGCGAGCTGTTGGGCGCCCACATGATCGGTGCCGAGGTGACCGAGTTGATCCAGGGCTATGTGGTGGGCCGCGCTTTGGAGACCACAGAGGAAGACCTGATGAACACCGTCTTCCCGCATCCGACGCTGTCGGAGATGATGCACGAGGCGGTGCTTGACGCCTACGGCCGCGCATTGCACATCTGAGGCATGGCCTCGATCAACCGCAGCGTGATGCAGAAGTCCAGCCGCCAATGGTTGAAAGACCTTGGCCCGGCCGGGCTTGATGCGGCCGAGATTTCAGGGGCCTGGGGGGAATCCCTGGGCTTCCGGTCGTACCGTAGCTTCCACTACCCCGATTTCGACCCTTGCACCGGGCCTTTTACCGATGCGAATGGCAAGGTGCTGAAATTCGACGTGATCCTGGCCAATCAGGTCTGGGAGCATATCGACCGGCCCTTTGCCGCCACCCGCCATGTGTTCCGGATGCTGCGCAAGGGCGGATGGTTCTGGATCGCCGTGCCGTTTTTCATTCCTTATCATGCGGTTCCGGTCGATTGTTCACGTTGGTCGGCGCGCGGTTTGCGCAACCTTCTGATCGAGGCGGGGTTCGATGAGGGTTCCATCCAGGCCGCGCAATGGGGCAACCGGGCGATGGCCTTGCGCAATCTGGAGCAGCCCTGGCCGCCCGAGGCGAGGCCGGAAGATGATCTGACCAACGACCCGGAGTTCCCGCTGGTGGCCTGGGCGATGGGGCAAAGACCGGGGGGCTGAGCCTGTGGCGGGCCGGAGCGCCTCCGGCGGGAGTATTTTCAAAGGCGCAATCGGCAGGGGCTGGCGCGGGGCGGCGGCTGTTGCTAGCCATTGGCCATGATCCGGCTTCCCCCGATGGTTCTGGTAGTTCTGCTGTGGTGCGCGGGCCTTGGGGCGGCGGCGCAATTCGGCAAGATCTCGGTGATCTTCGAAGACCTGCGCGCGCTTTACGGTGGCAGCGGCGAGGCGGGGCTGGGGCTTGTGGTCTCGGTTGTCGGCATCGTCGGGCTGGTGTTCGGCACTACCGCGGGGCTGTTGGTACAGCGGGTCGGGCCGAAGCGGGCGATTGTCGCAGCACTGGCCTTGGGGGCTTTGGTCTCGGGCGTCGAGGCCGCCTTACCCGTTTATCCGTTGATGATTGCGGCGCGGGTGCTGGAGGGGGTGTCGCATCTGACCATCGTGGTGGTCGGGCCGGTGATGATCGCCGGGCTGGCACCCGAGGCGAGGCGGCCTTTGGCGATGACCCTTTGGTCGTCTTTCTTCGGCGTCACCTATGCAGTTCTGGCGCTGGTGACGGGGCCGGTGGTGGCATGGGGCGGGATTTCCGGCCTGTTTCTGGGCCATGCGGTCTGGATGGCGGGGTTCTGTGCCATTCTGGCCGTGGCATTGCCCGCCGACCCGCCGCGCCACGCGAGTCCGATGGGCAACCTGATGGCCGAACATCTGGCGATCTATGCCTCGCCCCGGTTGGCGGCGCCGGCGATGGGGTTCTGCTTTTACACCTTCCTGTATGTCGCCTGCCTGACCCTGCTGCCGCCGCAAACTCCGCTGGCGGCGCGGGCGCTGATGGCCACTGGCATGCCGCTGGTGTCGATTGCGGTTTCCTTGACTTTGGGCGTTCGGCTGTTGGGGCGGATGTCGGCGGTGCAGCTGGTTCAATGGGGCTACGGCGCGGCGATTCCCGGTTTCGTGCTGCTGGGCCTGTTCTGGGGGCAGGGCGCGGGGATGCTGCTGGGCGGGTTCTGGCTGTCAGCGGCGCTGGGAATCGTGCAGGGCGCCAGCTTTGCATCGATCCCCGAGTTGAACCCAACGGTCGAGGGCCGGGCGCGGGCCTCGGGTGCGGTGGCGCAACTGGGCAATCTGGGCACCACCACCGGAACGCCGGTTCTGGCGGCGTTGCTGGCCTGGGGTGGGGCGGGGGTTCTGATCGCGGCGGGGGTAGTCTTTTGCGCCGCCGGAATCGGCACTCACCGCTTGCAGATGCGGCGGCGTCAGCTGCGCTCGACCTGACCGCCAGCGGCGTGCCAGTCGCCCAGACCGCCGATGTTCCATACGGGGGCGTATCCCATGCGCTGCAGCATCTGCGCCGCCATACCGGACCGTCCGCCCGACGCACAGTACAGCGCCACCGGCTTTCCGGGCCTCAGCAATGCATCCGGGGCCGAGGGATCGGCCTTCAGCTGCAGAACCCCAAGCGGAATGTTCAGGGCACCCTTGGCCTTGCCCGAAGCGCGGACCTCTCCCGCTTCGCGTACATCGACAAGGGTGATCTCGCCTTTTGCCACGCCGTCGGCGATCTGGCTGAGCGAGGGCTGGTTGGCGTTGGCAGAGGCGGGGCGGAGGAAGTTGAACATCGGGATCCTCGTGAATCGGTGCGGAATACATATATTGAATGACGAATATGTAAAGAGAGAAAGCGCGTTCCTGCTTCGTTCACAAAATGCTGTTGGAGACTCGGGTAAAACACCCTACATCTGGCCGGATTGGAATGGGTGGGCCATGGCGGAACAGAAGTTCATCGAAGTGCGCGGCGCGCGCGAGCATAACCTGAAGAACGTGGATCTGGATATTCCGCGTGATCGGCTGGTGGTGATTACCGGGTTGTCGGGGTCGGGCAAGTCGTCGTTGGCTTTCGACACGATCTATGCCGAGGGCCAGCGCCGCTATGTCGAGTCGCTCAGCGCTTATGCGCGGCAGTTCCTCGACATGATGGGCAAGCCGGATGTGGATCATATCTCGGGCCTGTCTCCGGCAATCTCGATCGAACAGAAGACCACCTCGAAGAACCCGCGGTCGACCGTGGGGACGGTGACCGAGATCTACGATTACCTGCGGCTGTTGTTCGCCCGCGTCGGCACGCCCTATTCGCCCGCGACCGGCCTGCCGATCACCGCGATGCAGGTGCAGGACATGGTCGATGCGGTGATGGCGATGGAGGAGGGCACGCGGGCCTATCTGCTGGCCCCCATCGTGCGCGACCGCAAGGGCGAATATCGCAAGGAATTCCTGGAGTTGCGCAAGCAGGGCTTTCAGCGGGTGAAGGTGAACGGGGCGTTTCACGAGTTGGAAGACCCGCCGGTTCTGGACAAGAAGTTCCGCCATAACATCGATGTGGTGGTCGACCGGATCGTGGTGCGAGAGGGGCTGGAGACGCGGTTGGCGGATTCGTTCCGCACCGCGCTGAACCTGGCCGACGGGATTGCGGTGATTGAAACCGCTCCTGCCGAGGGCGAGCCGCAGCGGATCACCTATTCCGAGAAATTCGCCTGCCCGGTCAGTGGTTTCACCATCGCCGAGATCGAACCGCGGTTGTTTTCGTTCAATGCGCCCTTCGGGGCCTGTCCGTCCTGCGACGGGCTGGGGGTGGAGTTGTTCTTCGACGAACGGCTGATCGTGCCCGATCAGGGGCTGTCGATCCCGCAAGGGGCGATTGCGCCCTGGGCCAAATCGAAATCGCCCTATTTCATCCAGACAGTGGATGCGCTGGCCCGCCACTACGGGTTCGACAAGAAGACCAAATGGCGTGATCTTCCCGAAGCGGTGCAGCAGCTTTTCCTATACGGATCAAAGGGTGAGGAGATAGACTTCACCTATGACGAGGGTGGTCGCGTCTACAAGGTGCGGCGTGTTTTCGAAGGCGTCATTCCCAATTTCGAACGCCGCTACCGCGAGACCGATTCTGCGTGGTCGCGCGAGGAGATGGAGCGCTATCAGAACAACCGCGATTGCGGCACCTGCGGCGGCTACCGCCTGCGGGCCGAGGCGCTGGCGGTGAAGATTGGCGGGTTGCATGTCGGCCAGGTGGTTCGGATGTCGATCAAGGAGGCTTTTGCCTGGATCGGCACGGTGCCCGATCACCTGACCAAACAGAACAACGAAATCGCCCGTGCGATTCTGAAGGAAATCCGCGAACGCCTTGGATTCCTTGTGAATGTCGGCCTTGAGTATCTGACGATGAGTCGCAATGCCGGCACGCTTTCGGGCGGCGAAAGCCAGCGGATCCGGCTGGCGTCGCAGATCGGCTCGGGCCTGACCGGAGTGCTTTATGTGCTGGACGAGCCGTCAATCGGCTTGCACCAGCGCGACAACGATCGGCTTTTGACCACGCTGAAGAACCTGCGCGATCAGGGCAATACGGTGCTGGTGGTGGAACATGACGAGGACGCGATCCGCGAGGCGGACTATGTCTTCGACATGGGGCCGGGGGCGGGCGTGCATGGCGGGCGTGTGGTGGCGCGCGGCACTCCGGCAGAGATTGCGGCCGATCCGGCCAGCCTGACCGGGCAATACCTGCAGGGCACGCGCGAGATTCCGGTGCCCAAGGTGCGGCGCAAGGGGAACGGGAAAAAACTAGTTGTTGTAGGGGCTTCGGGGAACAACCTGAAAGGCGTGACGGCCGAGTTTCCGCTGGGAAAGTTCGTCTGCGTCACCGGCGTGTCGGGCGGCGGCAAGTCGACCTTGACGATCGAGACCCTGTACAAGACCGCCGCGACGCGGCTGAACGGGGCGCACGAGACGCCCGCGCCTTGCGAGACGATCAAGGGGTTTGAACACCTCGACAAGGTGATCGACATCGACCAGCGCGCCATCGGCCGCACGCCACGGTCGAATCCGGCGACCTATACCGGGGCCTTCACCCCGATCCGCGACTGGTTCGCCGGGCTGCCCGAGGCCAAGGCGCGCGGCTATCTGCCGGGGCGGTTTTCGTTCAACGTCAAGGGCGGGCGGTGTGAGTCCTGTCAGGGCGATGGCGTCATCAAGATCGAAATGCACTTCCTGCCGGATGTCTATGTCACCTGCGAGACCTGCAAAGGCCACCGCTACAACCGCGAAACATTAGAAATAAAATTCAAGAACAAGAGTATAGCGGATGTTCTTGATATGACGTGTGAGGATGCGCGCGTGTTCTTCGCCGCTGTCCCGGCGATCCGCGAGAAGATGGATGCGCTGTGCGAAGTGGGGCTTGGCTATATCAAGGTCGGCCAGCAGGCGACCACCCTCTCAGGGGGCGAGGCGCAGCGGGTGAAGCTGTCGAAAGAGCTGTCACGCCGGGCGACCGGGCGGACGCTGTATATCCTGGACGAACCGACCACCGGCTTGCACTTCGAGGACGTGCGGAAACTGCTGGAAGTTCTTCATTCCCTTGTGGATCAGGGCAACACCGTTGTGGTGATCGAACATAACCTCGATGTGGTGAAGACCGCGGACTGGGTCATCGACATCGGCCCGGAGGGCGGCGATGGCGGCGGTGAGATCGTGGCGACCGGTACGCCGGAAGATATTGCCAAGGCCGACCGCAGCCATACCGGGCGGTACCTGAAGGACATGCTGAAACCCAAACGCCGGGTGGCGGCAGAATAGCTGCCTTTGCTTTTGATCTGGTGAGTAAGATCAGAAGCAAAGCGCCACGGGATGGGCAATATTGCCCATCCAGCGTTTTTCCCCCGGCTGTCTCAGACGTTGCGCGAGGCGCGCTTGCGGTCCTGCGGGTCCAGCACGCGCTTGCGCAGGCGGATGATCTTGGGCGTGACCTCGACCAGTTCGTCATCATCCACATAGGCGATGGCCTCTTCCAGGCTCATCTTGATATGCGGCGTCAGGCGAACAGCCTCATCCGTACCGGAGGCGCGGACGTTGGTCAGCTTCTTGCCCTTCAGCGGGTTGACCTCAAGGTCGTTCTCGCGGCTGTGCTCGCCGATGATCATGCCGACGTAAAGCTGTTCCTGCGGGCCGATGAACATGCGGCCGCGGTCTTCCAGATTCCACAGCGCATAGGCCACCGAAATGCCGGCTTCCGTACTGATCAGTACGCCCTGACGGCGGCCCTGGATCGGGCCCTTGTAGGGGGTCCAGCCGTGGAAGATACGGTTGAGTACGCCAGTGCCGCGGGTGTCGGTCAGGAACTGGCCGTGATAGCCGATCAGACCGCGCGATGGCACATGGGCGATGATGCGGGTCTTGCCCACACCTGCGGGCCGCATATCGGCCAACTCGCCCTTGCGCTCTCCGGTCAGCTTGTCGATCACGGCGCCGGAGAATTCGTCATCCACATCGACAATGACTTCTTCCACCGGCTCCAGCCGCTGGCCGTTTTCCTCGCGCATGATGACGCGCGGGCGCGAGATCGACAGCTCGAACCCTTCGCGACGCATGTTCTCGATCAGCACGCCCATCTGCAATTCGCCGCGGCCCGAAACCTCGAAGGCCTCGCCGCCGGGGGTGTCGGCGATCTTGATGGCGACGTTCTGCTCGGCCTCTTTCATCAGCCGGTCGCGAATGACGCGGGACTGCACCTTGGTGCCATCGCGGCCGGCCAGCGGGCTGTCGTTGATGCCGAAGGTGACGGTGATGGTGGGCGGGTCGATCGGCTGGGCGGGCAGGGCGGTGTCGACTTCGGGGGCGCAGAGGGTGTCGGCGACGGTAGATTTGGACATGCCGGCCAGGGTCACGATGTCGCCGGCGATGGCCTCGTCGATCGAGGTCTGGACGAGGCCGCGAAAGGCCAGGATCTTGGTGACGCGGAATTGTTCCAGCCGGTCGCCGTTGCGCGACAGGGCTTTCAGCGTGGTGCCGGTGGGGATGCGGCCAGACTCGACGCGCCCGGTGAGCAGGCGGCCAAGGAAGGGGTCGGCCGACAGCGTGGTCGCCAGCATGCGGAAGGGTTCGGCCTGATGGGCCAGCTGCTTCGGCGCAGGGACGTGACGCAGGACCAGGTCGAACAGCGCGTTGAGATCCTTGCGGGGGCCATCCAGTTCCATGTCTGCCCAGCCGCTGCGGCCCGAGGCGTAGACATGGGGAAAGTCCAGTTGCGCGTCGCCGGCGCCGAGGTTGGCGAAGAGGTCGAACACCTCGTTCAGGGCGCGGTCTGGTTCGGCGTCGGGCTTGTCGACCTTGTTCAGCACCACGATCGGACGCAGGCCGAGGGCGAGGGCCTTGGCCAGCACGAATTTGGTTTGCGGCATCGGGCCTTCGGCGGCGTCGACCAGCAGGCAGACGCCGTCGACCATCGAGAGGATGCGTTCCACCTCGCCACCGAAATCGGCGTGGCCGGGGGTGTCGACGATGTTGATCCGCGCGCCCTTCCATTCCACCGACGTGGCCTTGGCCAGGATGGTGATGCCGCGTTCGCGTTCGATGTCGTTGGAATCCATCGCGCGTTCGGAGACGGCCTGGTTGTCGCGGAAGGAGCCGGACTGCTTGAGAAGTTCGTCCACGAGGGTGGTCTTGCCGTGGTCGACGTGGGCGATGATGGCGATGTTGCGAAGTTCCATTGGGTCCGGTCCGGGAAAGGGTGCGCGGGTCCTACAGGGTTTTCCGGGGCATGAACAGAGGGATGCGGGAAAACCCGGCGTCCCGACTCGGGACGGGGGGAGGACGCAAAGGATTTCAATGGCTTGGCTATGCCGAATTAACCAATGCTTAACCTTTTCCCCGCCGCAGGGCCAAAGGCCGGAGGCGACTCCTCCGGCCTTTCCTGCGCCATTCGGGTGCGTATTGTCAGGCGGCCAGCGCCTTGTTCAGATACTCGTCCACCTTTTCCAGATAGCCCATTGTGGTCAGCCACTTCTGGTCCGGCCCCACCAGCAGCGCCAGATCCTTGGTCATCCAGCCGTCTTCGACCGTCTGCACGCAGACCCTTTCCAGCGTGGTGGCGAATTTCATCAGCGCATCGTTGCCGTCCAGCTTGGCGCGGTGCTTGAGGCCGCCGGTCCAGGCGTAGATCGAGGCGATCGAGTTGGTCGAAGTCGCCTTGCCCTTCTGATGCTCGCGGTAGTGGCGGGTGACGGTGCCGTGCGCCGCCTCGGCCTCGACCACCTTGCCATCGGGGGTCAGCAATACGCTGGTCATCAGGCCAAGCGAGCCGAAGCCTTGCGCCACGGTGTCGGACTGCACGTCGCCGTCATAGTTCTTGCAGGCCCAGATATAGCCGCCCGACCATTTCAGCGCGCTGGCCACCATGTCGTCGATCAGGCGGTGTTCGTAGGTGATGCCCGCCGCCTTGAATTTCGCGGCGAATTCGGCATCGAACACCTGCTGGAACAGATCCTTGAAGCGGCCGTCATAGACCTTGAGGATGGTGTTCTTGGTGGAAAGGTAAACCGGCCAGCCCTTCATCAGCCCGTAGTTGAAGGTCGAGTGGGCGAAGTCGATGATCGACTGGTCAAGGTTGTACATGCCCATGGCGATCCCGGCGGCCGGGGCGTCGAACACCTCTTTTTCAATCACGGTGCCGTCTTCGCCGACGAATTTCATCGTCAGCTTGCCCTTGCCGGGGAAGCGGAAATCGGTGGCACGGTACTGGTCGCCGTAGGCGTGGCGGCCGACGACGATGGGCTTGGTCCAGCCCGGCACCAGCCGGGGCACGTTCTTGCAGATGATCGGCTCGCGGAAGATCACGCCGCCAAGGATGTTGCGGATGGTGCCGTTGGGCGACTTCCACATCTGCTTCAGGCCGAATTCCTCGACCCTTTGTTCATCGGGCGTGATGGTGGCGCATTTCACCGCAACGCCGACTTCCCTGGTTTTATTGGCGGAATCCACGGTGATCTGGTCATTGGTCGCATCGCGGGACTCGATGCTGAGGTCGTAGTAGAGCAGATCGATATCCAGATAGGGCAGGATGAGTTTCTTCTTGATGAAGTCCCAGATGATGCGGGTCATCTCGTCGCCATCCATCTCGACGATGGGGTTGGCTACCTTGATCTTGGCCATGGGTCTGCCCTTTCGGTATGGGGATTCGCTTTGGGGGGTTGTAGCGGAAAGGGGGGCTGCCGGAAAGATAGTATGCGAAGGTATACCGAATTTGACGCAGACTATTGGAACCAGGCCCCGGCCTTTTCCTTGACCCAATCCCAGATGCGCGGGGCGCCGCGGGCGATTTTCACGCCGACGCGGGATTCAAGCTGGTCGAAGGTGACGTTGTATTCCGTCCAGGTGCCGCCGCCGGATTGCAGGTTCGCCATCACGGGCTGCACCCGGTCGAGGCTTTTGGCGAAGAGGGCGTCGGGGGACTGTGCCGCTTCGAATTCGTCCCAGAGCGCGCGGAACAGGGTGGCAAGGTCGGGGGGAAGCAGGCCGAAGATGCGGTCGGCGGCCTGTTGTTCGGCTGCCACGGTTTCCATGCTGGCATGCGCGGTGCCGTTTGCCGAATGGATCGGCACGTCGCCGACGTCGATTTCCACCAGATCATGCAGGATCAGCATGCGGATGACGCGGTCGATCGACACATCCGGGGGCGTATGGTCAGACAATACCATGGCGTAGAGCGCCAGATGCCAGGAATGTTCGCCCGAGTTTTCCCGCCGCGAGCCATCGCACAGCGTGGTGGCGCGCAGGACGGATTTCAGCCGGTCAGCCTCGTTCAGAAAGGCGAATTGCTGATCGAGCCGGGCCGTCATGTCAGTGCGCGCTGAGATCTCGCGGCGCTTCGGGGGCGGCTTCGCCCTTGCGCTTGGCGGCGAGCGCCTTCTCGAAGAATGACCGTCCGCGCTGTTCGGCCAGACGGATGCGGATCGAGGTCATGAAAACCTCGTTCAGGGTCGGCGAGGCGGTCAGCAGCACCCGGCCGACCTGTTCGTAGAAGCGGTCGTCCTGCAATTCGTCCTGCGCGTCGATCACTTCCTTGGCCAGCTTGTCGGCAAGTTCCTGAATGAATGACATCAGCGGGTTCCTTCGGTCATACGGCGGCGTACGTAGTCGGAAACGGTCTGGATCATCGGCCGCATATGCGCCTCTTCGTCCTTGAAGAAGTGGTCGGCGCCTTCAACCTCGGTATGGGTGATGGTGATGCCCTTTTGCTCGTGCAGTTTGGCGACCAGCGATTTGGTGTCTTTCGGCGGCGCCACCTTGTCGGCGGTGCCGTTGATGATCAGGCCTGAAGACGGGCAGGGGGCGAGGAAGGAGAAATCATAGAGGTTGGCGGGGGGGGCGACCGAGACAAAGCCGGTGATCTCGGGGCGGCGCATCAGAAGTTGCATGCCGATCCAGGCGCCAAAGGAAAAGCCGGCGACCCAGCAATGCTTGGCATTGGGGTTCATCGCCTGCAGATAATCCAGCGCCGAGGCAGCGTCGCTGAGTTCGCCGATGCCCTGATCATACTCGCCCTGGCTGCGGCCGACACCACGGAAGTTGAACCGCAGCACGGTGAAGCCCAGATTGTAGAAGGCGTAATGCAGGTTGTAGACGACCTTGTTGTTCATCGTGCCGCCATAAGCGGGGTGCGGGTGCAGCACGATGGCAATCGGGGCGTCGCGTTCCTTTTGCGGGTGGTAGCGGCCTTCGAGACGGCCGTCGGGGCCTGCAAAGATGACTTCGGGCATGGGCCTCGCCTGTAAGTTCGAGCGTTTTCGGTGCGTCGAGCGTTTTCTTGACGGTTTCGCTCGGATAATTTAGAACGGTTCCAGAAACCCGTTGTCGGGGTCTGGGTCGGGGTCTGGCATCGGGGTTTCAGGTAATGGCCGGAGGGTCCGGCGTCAATCGAATTGCGTTTTCGGTGTGGAGGCGGCGATGAAACTCTCGACCAAGGGACGGTATGCGATGGTGGCGCTGGCCGATCTGGCGCTGGCCGAGGTGAAACCGGGGGCCGATGATCTGGTTTCGCTGGCGGCGATTTCCAAGCGGCAGGACATCTCGCTGCCCTATCTGGAGCAGTTGTTCGTGAAACTGCGCCGGGCCGGGCTGGTCGAGGCGGTGCGGGGGCCGGGCGGCGGCTACAAGCTGGCGCGCAGTGCCGAGAGCATCCGGATCAGCGAGATCCTGCAGGCGGTGGAAGAGACGGTGGACGCGCTGCATACCGGGGCAGGGGCGACGGGCGGGGTGTCGGGGACGCGGGCACAAAGCCTGACCAACCGGCTGTGGGAAAGCCTGTCGGCCAATGTCTATGTGTTCCTGCATCAGGTGCGGCTGTCGGACGTGGTGAAGAACGATCTGACGCCCTGCCCGGCAGTGCCGGGGCTGTTCCGAGTGGTGGATGAGGAATGAGCCGGCTGTATCTGGACTGGAATGCCACCGCGCCGCTGCGCCCTGAGGCGAAGGCGGCGATGGTGGCGGCGATGGAGGTGGTCGGCAACCCTTCTTCGGTGCATGCCGAGGGGCGGGCTGCGACGGCATTGATGGAAAAGGCCCGCGCGCAGGTGGCGGTGGCCTTGGGCGCCGAGGGGGCGGACATCGTCTTCACCTCGGGCGCGACAGAGGCGGCGGCGCTGGCCTGCGCCGGCCGGGGGCTGGCCTGTGCGGCGGTGGAGCATGAGGCGGTTGCGGCATGGTGCGATGCGTCCTTGCCGGTGGACCATACGGGGGCGGTGGGTGTGACCATACCGGGCCGTACGGCGCTGCAACTGGCCAATTCCGAGACCGGGATCGTGCAGGATCTGCCCGTGGGGTTGGCGGTGAGCGATTTGACGCAGGGCTTCGGAAAATTGCCGCTGGCCTTCAACTGGCTGGGCTGCGCGATGGGGCTGGTGTCAGCGCACAAGCAGGGCGGGCCCAAAGGGGTGGGCGCCCTGGTCGTGCGGCAAGGCATTGATATTGAGGCGCAAATTCGAGGTGGTGGGCAAGAGTTGGGCCGCCGTGCCGGCACCGAGAACCTGATCGGCATCGCCGGATTTGGGGCTGCTGCGGAAGCGGCAGCGCGCGATCTGGCGAATGGCGTCTGGGAAGAAGTGGCCGGGATTAGAAATATTCTAGATTCAGCATTGTCGGCAAGCGCGAAGGAGACTATTTCAGTCGGGAAAGGCGCAAACCAGCTGCCGAACACCCTTTGCCTCATCGCTCCGGCCTGGCGCGGCGAGACGCAGGTGATGGCGATGGATCTGGCGGGCTTTGCGGTCAGCGCGGGCTCGGCCTGTTCCAGCGGCAAGGTGCGGGCGTCGAAAGTGCTGCGGGCCATGGGCTTTGACGAGATGCAGGCGGCGCAAGCGATCCGCATCTCGATCGGGCCGGGGGTGCGGCAAGAGGATGTGCTGCGGTTCGCCGATGCGTGGACCAAGGCCTATGCGAAGGCCCGCGCGCGCGCGGCATGAGACGGGGAGAGACACGATGAAGACTGCCGTGGCCGAAGACATCCGCGAAGGCGTGGACCGCGAGACCGTCGAGACCGTCCAGGCGATGGCCGGGAAGTACAAATACGGCTGGGCAACCGATATCGAAACCGAATATGCGCCCAAAGGCCTGTCCGAAGACATCGTGCGACTGATCAGCGAAAAGAACGGCGAGCCGGAGTGGATGCTGGACTGGCGCCTTGCCGCCTATCGCCGCTGGGTGAAGATGGAAGAGCCGAAATGGGCGATGTTGCACTATCCCGACATCGACTATCAGGATCAGTATTATTACGCCAAACCCAAGAGCATGGCGGTCAAACCCAAGTCTTTGGATGAAGTTGACCCGAAACTGCTGGCGACCTACAAGAAGCTTGGTATCCCATTGCAGGAACAGGCAATTCTGGCCGGAGTGGAAGCACCCGAGGGTGAGCGTCGGGTGGCGGTGGATGCGGTGTTCGATTCCGTGTCTGTCGGCACCACTTTCAAGGAAGAATTGAAAAAGGCAGGGGTGATCTTCTGCCCGATCTCCGAGGCGATCCGTGAATATCCCGAACTTGTGAAGAAATACCTTGGCACCGTCGTGCCGCAATCGGACAACTTCTTCGCCACACTGAATTCGGCCGTCTTTTCGGACGGGTCGTTCGTCTATATCCCCGAAGGCACGCGCTGCCCGATGGAGCTGTCGACCTATTTCCGCATCAATGCCGAAAACACCGGCCAGTTTGAACGCACGCTGATCATCGCCGACAAGAAATCATATGTCAGCTACCTGGAAGGCTGCACGGCGCCCAAGCGCGACACCAATCAGCTGCACGCGGCGGTGGTGGAAATCGTGGTGCTGGAGGATGCCGAGGTCAAATACTCTACCGTACAGAACTGGTATCCGGGCGACGAAGAGGGCCGTGGCGGCATCTACAATTTCGTCACCAAGCGCGCCGATTGCCGAGGCGACCGGTCGAAAGTGATGTGGACCCAGGTGGAAACCGGGTCGGCGATCACCTGGAAATACCCCAGCTGCATCCTGCGTGGCGACGACAGCCAGGGTGAATTCTATTCGATCGCCATTGCCAACAATTTCCAGCAGGCCGACACCGGCACCAAGATGGTGCACCTGGGCAAGCGGACCAAGAGCCGGATCGTCTCAAAGGGCATTTCGGCGGGCAGGGCGCAGAACACCTATCGCGGGCTGGTCTCGATGCACCCCAAGGCCAAGGAAAGCCGCAACTACACCCAATGCGACAGCCTGTTGATCGGCGACCGATGCGGCGCCCATACGGTGCCGTATATAGAGGTTCGCAACAACTCCAGCCGGGTGGAGCATGAGGCGACCACTTCGAAGGTGGATGAAGATCAGCTGTTCTACTGCCGCTCGCGCGGGATGGACGAGGAAGAGGCCGTGGCGCTGGTGGTGAACGGCTTTTGCAAGGAAGTGCTGCAAGCCCTGCCGATGGAATTCGCCATGGAGGCGCAAAGCCTGGTCGCCATCAGCCTGGAAGGCAGCGTGGGCTGACAAATGGGCAGGCGCGGCCGCATTCTCCACGCAATTGAACCAATTGCGTCCTATTGTCGCCATCCGGTGGCGTATCCTCTGACCTTGCCAGAATGTCAGGGGCAAGGGCCAGATGTCCGCGCATCAGACCATCTTTCAGGACCGGATCGCCCGCATTCAGGCGGGCAAGGGCGTTACCAAGGCCACGGTCTTCGTGGGCATGGACACGGCGTTCACCTATACCCCGCCCAACCGGCGCCGGAAGGGCGGGTTGTTTCAGGCGCTGTCGAACGCAGGCTATGCGCTGAGTTTTCCGTTCTGCCTGGCCGTCGGCTTTGTGTCGCATATGGCAGAACGCTATGTGGATTTCGTGCTGGCGGGCATGCCGGATCCGAACGCCAACGTCGACGTCCAGATGGTGAAGATGGCCGCCATCGGCTTTGCCATAACGGTAGTGGTGACGCATCTTCTGGGCCTGCGCGAGAAGGGGCTGCTGCTGCCCAAGCTTTTGGGTGTGGCGGCGGGAATGCTGTTCTTCCACAACCTCGTGCACATGTACCCGCAGTTTTTCGAGACGGTGTTCTCGCCGATCTGGACGGCCAGGATCATTGCGCTGACCGAGCCGCATTCGATTTTCTGGCGCGGGATCAGCTTTCCATTCTAGGCCGTATGGGCAGGACCATGCGCCCCCGTATGGGGTGTGGTCATGGCTGAACAGCGGCCCGAAACCACCTTTCCCGAGGCCGAAGCTGCGGCTCTGCGCGCGGCCTATGCCGGTGCGGAAACCGTGCTGGAATATGGCAGCGGCGGGTCGACGGTGATGGCGGCCGAGGCCGGGGCCGAGGTCTGGGCGGTGGAATCCGATGCCGCCTGGGCCGCGATGATGCAGCGGTGGTTTGCGGAAAATCCACCGAAGGGCAGCGCGCATGTGCTGCATGCCGATATCGGCCCGACCCGCGACTGGGGCCACCCCGAAACCGACGAGCGGTTCCGCCACTGGCCGGACTATGCGCTGAAGGTCTGGGACATGCCCGGCTTTCGCCACCCCGAGGTAGTGCTGGTGGACGGCCGCTTTCGGTTGGGCTGCTTTCTGACCGTGGCCCATCGGATCATGCGCCCAGTCACGCTGTTTTTCGACGACTACGCCCCGCGCGAGACCTATCACAAGGCCGAGGCGTTGCAGCGCCCGGCCGAGATCATCGGCCGTATGGCGCGCTTTGACCTTACCCCGACACCCTTGACCCCCGACCGCATCCGCGCCTATGTGAAGGCGCTGCTGCAGCCGGTTTGAAATCTGAGGAAATCATGCTTGAAATCAATAACCTGCACGTCAAACTTGAAGAAGAGGACAAAGTCATCCTGCGGGGCGTGGATCTGTCGGTGAAGGCCGGCGAAGTACATGCGATCATGGGGCCGAACGGGTCTGGCAAATCGACCCTGTCCTATGTGCTGGCGGGCCGCGCGGGCTATGAGGTGACCGAAGGGTCGGCCAGCCTGGACGGGCAGGAATTGCTGGGAATGGAGCCCGAAGCCCGCGCGGCGGCGGGACTGTTTCTGGCCTTTCAGTACCCGGTGGAAATTCCCGGCGTCGGCAACATGACCTTCCTGCGCACCGCGGTGAACGCCCAACGCAAGGCGCGCGGACAGGAGGAAATGAGCGCGGGCGAGTTTCTGAAAGTGGTGCGTGAAAAGGCCAGGCGGCTGAAGATCGACGCCGAGATGCTGAAGCGCCCGGTGAACGTTGGCTTTTCGGGCGGCGAGAAAAAGCGCAACGAGATCCTGCAGATGGCGATGCTGGAACCCAGGATGTGCATTCTGGACGAGACCGATTCAGGCCTGGATGTCGATGCGATGAAACTGGTTTCCGAAGGCGTCAACGCCTTGCGCGACAAGGGCCGGGCGTTCCTGGTTATCACGCATTATCAAAGGCTTCTGGACCATATCAAACCTGATGTGGTCCATATCATGGCGGCCGGGCGCATCATCAAGTCCGGCGGGCCGGAGTTGGCGCTGGAGGTGGAACACAACGGCTATGCCGACATTCTGGCCGAGGTGAGCTGATGGGACTGGCGCAGGCGAAACAGGACGCGCTGGCCACCCGCATCGCCGGGTTGTCTTTTGCGCCGAAAGGCTGGCTCGGGGCGGCGCGCAGGGCGGCGCTGGACCGGCTGGCGG
>JBATAV010000143.1:0-2545 GCA_049662025.1 Paracoccaceae bacterium
GTGCAGGCGGCACAGGTCATCCCCTCGACCGCCAGTGACACCACCTGCGGCACCGCCGGGTAGCCGGCGCCCGCCAGCGCCACCGCCATCGCCGAAGGTGTCGCCGGGGCGCGGAACTGCACCACCGCCTCGCCGGTACCGAAATTGGCACTTGCGCCCACCACACCCGGCACCGCCTTCAACGCCCGCTCCACCCGCCCAACGCAAGAGGCGCAGCTCATGCCCTCCAGATGAAAGCGCAACGTATCGGGCTGGTCGGCGGCGGCAGTCATGGCAATCTCCTTCGCCTGCACTATGCACCTTCCAGTCACCGGAAGGTCAAGCCCCGCATCGGCAGCAAAAGCCCCTTGACCTTCCAGCCGCCGGAACCCCCATATCAACGGCGAAAAGGAGACCACCATGACCACGCTTTCCGTTCCCGACATGTCTTGCGGCCATTGCAAGGCCAGCATCGAAGCCGCCCTTGCCCCCATCGCCGCCAAGGTCACTGTCGACCTGCCCGCCCGCCAGGTCCATGCCGAAGGCGCCCCACCCGAAGCCTTGATCAAGGCGCTGGACGCCATCGGTTTCCCGGCCAGTCTGCTGCCCTGAGTCTGTGGCAGATGTCGCACATGTGATCAGGAACGCCGCAAAACTGCCGTAAGTCGGACTTGCCGAGGCCATTTCCATCGGGCAGATGTTGCCTGTGGACAACAGAGCCAGCGCGGAGCAGTTACATGGCCAAGTCGCAACCCCAGCAAGGCGGCACCTCGACGCCCCCCCCGCAACCCCAGCAACAGGGCGGCACACCGACGCCACAGCAGGGCACGCCGGTGTTCAAGGACTGGGCCTCGATCTAGCCCGGCTTGTCGGCATCAGGTTTTCGCCTGTAGGGTAATGCGGTTCCCTGATCGGCGGCCCGAATGCCCGACCCCGTCTCTTCCATTCCGAATCTTGGACCCGCGTCCGCGGCCGCCTTTGCCGAGGCTGGCATCCATACCGCTGAAGAGATTCGGGCGCTTGGCGCCGACGAAGCCTATCGCCGACTGCTTCTTGCAGGCAGCCAGCCGCATTTCATCGGCTATTATGTGCTGATGATGGGCCTGCAGGGCCGACCGTGGAACGATTGCCAGGGCGACGAGAAAAAGGCCCTGCGGGTGAAATTCGACTCCATCAAGGCCAGCCTTCAGGGCACCAAGGAAAAGGGCCGCTCGGATCTCGAAGCGGCCCTGTCGTTCTTTGGCGTGGTGGAAGCAGCCGGACCGCAGATTTCCTGAGCAAGAAATTTGCGCCGACCGGCTGCCGCGATTCAGCCGACCAGTTCAAGCCCCGAGAAGAAGAAAGAGATCTCGCGCGCGGCCGAGGCCGGGCTGTCGGATCCATGCACCGAATTCTCGCCCTTCGACAGCGCAAAGTCCTTGCGGATGGTGCCTGCATCGGCCTGGGCCGGGTCGGTAGCACCCATCACTTCACGGTTCCTGGCAATGGCGCCTTCGCCTTCCAGCACCTGCACCACGACCGGTTCAGAGGCCATATAGGCGACCAACTCGCCATAAAACCCGCGCTCCTTATGCTCGGCATAGAAGGCGCCGGCGGTGGCCTCGCTCAGGTGGACGCGCTTTGATGCCACGACCCGCAGGCCCGCATCTTCGAACTTGGCAACGATCTTGCCGGTCAGGTTGCGCTTGGTGGCGTCGGGTTTGATGATCGAAAGGGTGCGTTCGATGGCCATCTGGCTCTCCGTAAGGTAAAGGCGCAGTCGCGCCGGAATGGAATGGCGCGGCTGCTATCACGGGGCGTCGGCAATGAAAAGCCATCGCCCGCGTCACTCGGTCGCACTCCGGCGCGCCTCAATACAGACTAAAAGAGTCGGAATTCAACCGAAAGGCCCGCCATGCTTCGCCCGCCCCTTCTTGCTGTTGCCGCCAGCCTTTCTGCCGCTTTTCCCGCCGCCGCCGAAGACCCCGTTCCCCTGCCGATGACCTATGCGATGTTCGAACAATCCATTCCGCATCAGGATCTGGCCGTCTGCCCCGAACCGCTGGCAGCCCCCGGCCGCTTCTGCCGCCTGACCACCTTCAACGGAGGGCTGAACGTCTTTGCCTTTGCCGAAGACGGCGACCAGCCGCTGGTGGCTTTTCAGACCTGGCCCACCGACCTTCTGGAAGGGTTGATGGACTGATACTGCCCGGCACCGCCCGCCGGTGATTGACGCCGCCCGCTGCTTCGGGCAAGGCGCTGCCCATGCTGCGCATTGATGACATCACCTACTCCGTCGAAGGCCGCCCGCTGTTTCAGGGCGCCACCGCCACCATTCCCGAGGGCCACAAGGTCGGCCTTGTCGGCCGCAATGGCGCGGGCAAGACCACCCTTTTCCGCCTGATCCGCGGCGAGTTGGCGCTGGAGGGCGGCAGCATCACGCTGCCGAGCCGCGCCCGCATCGGCGGTGTGGCGCAAGAAGCGCCCTCGTCCGAGATCTCGCTTCTGGACACGGTGCTGGCCGCCGATACCGAGCGTGCCGCCCTTCTGGCCGAATCCGAAACCGCGACCGACGCCCACCGCATTG
>JBATAV010000144.1:0-16098 GCA_049662025.1 Paracoccaceae bacterium
CTTGCTGAAGCCGATCCGCCAAAGCCGCAGCGCCTTTGGTTTTCAGCTGGACCCACATTCCTCGTGGATGCTGGCGCGCTCGATGGAGACCTTGACCCTGCGGATGGAGCGCGCGGCAGAGACGGGCGTCAAGGTGGCCGACTGGTTGGCCAACAACAGCCCGATCCCGTGCAAGATCCTTCACCCTCTGCACAGCGACAACGCGGCCGAGCGCGAGGTCTATGCCCGCCAATGCAGCGGCCCCGGTTCGACATTTTCCATGGTGGTCGCGGATGACCGGGCACTGGCGTTTCGCATCGTCAACGGTCTACAACTGTTCAAGTTGGCGGTCAGCCTGGGCGGCACGGAATCTCTGGTCTGTCATCCAGCCTCGACCACGCATTCCGGCGTACCGGCAGATGCACGGGCAAGAGCTGGGGTGACAGAGGGTCTGATCCGCCTGTCCGTCGGGCTGGAACATCCCGACGACCTGATCGCCGACCTGCGCATCGCGCTGGACAAAGCCGCGCGCGGCTGATGTCAGGCGGCCGAACCAACACCTGATCCAGACAGCCGAGGAATGGGCGCCATGGCCGAGCAGACTGACCGCCTGAAGACGATCGAACAGCGGCTGCTCTGGCTGTCGCATTGGATGATCCACAACGCCAATCACATTCGCCCGAAGACGGATGGCATCAAGGTGGGCGGGCATCAAGCGTCTTCGGCGTCGATGGTATCGATGATGACGGCGCTGTATTTTGGCGTTCTTCGACCTGAGGACCGCGTGGCGGTAAAACCTCACGCCTCACCGATCTTTCATGCCATGCAATATCTGATGGGCAACCAGACCCGCGAAAAGATGGAGAACTTCCGCGGTTTTGGCGGCGTGCAATCCTATCCGAGCCGCACCAAAGACATCGATGACGTCGATTTCTCGACCGGCTCGGTCGGGCTGGGCGTTGCGATCACGGCCTTCGCGTCCCTTGTGCAGGACTATATCGCGGCGAAGGCCTGGGGCGACATTCCCTTGGGCCGAATGATCGCGTTGATGGGCGATGCTGAACTCGACGAGGGGAATATCTACGAGACGTTGCAGGAGGGCTGGAAACACGACCTGCGCAACTGCTGGTGGATCATCGACTACAACCGCCAGTCGCTGGATGGTGTGGTCCGCGAGGGGCTGTGGCAACGGATCGAGAAGATTTTCGATGCTTTCGGCTGGGATGTGGTTCGGGTGAAATATGGCACGCTGCAGCGCGCGGCTTTCGCCGAGCCGGGCGGCGAGAGGCTGCGCCAATGGATAGATGATTGTCCGAACCAGCTTTATTCGGCGCTGACATTCATGGGCGGCGCGGTCTGGCGTCAACGGCTGCTGGACAGTCTCGGCGATCAGAGCGAGGTCAGCGCGTTGATCGAGCGGCGCAGCGATGAAGAGCTGGCCCTGTTGATGGAAAATCTGGGTGGGAACTGTGTACAGACCATGGCGGATGTGTTCCAGAGCATCGACCATGATCGACCAACCTGTTTTCTGGCCTATACGATCAAAGGCTGGGGGACGCCTATCGCGGGCCATAAAGACAATCATGGCGGCTTGATGAGCAAGACGCAGTTTGCAGCGTGGCAAAAGCACATGCAGGTCGCCGAAGGGCAGGAATGGGACCGACTTGCGACCATTGACGACCCGGAAACCTTCCAGGCTTTTCTGGATCAGGTGCCGTTTTTTGCCAAGGGTCCGCGACGCTACCATGATGCGAAGATCGCGGTGCCCTCGATCACCCTTGACGCCGATCGAGAGATCTCGACCCAGATGGCGTTCGGGAAAATTCTTGATGATCTGTCAAAAGGTGACAGTGAACTGGCTGCAAGAATCGTGACCACCTCGCCCGATGTCACCGGAACCACCAATCTCGGGCCATGGGTAAACCGGCGCAAGCTCTTTGCGCGCAGGGTGCGAGACGACACCTTCCGCACCGAGAAAATCCCTTCGACGGCAAAATGGGATTTCGCACCGGAGGGGCAACATATCGAGTTGGGCATCGCGGAGATGAACCTGTTCCTCCTGCTGGCGGCGGCAGGGCTTTCGCATTCCCTGAACGGCAAGCGGCTGATCCCGATTGGCGCCCTGTATGATCCGTTTGTGATGCGCGGGCTCGATGCGCTGAACTATGCCTGCTATCAGGATGCGCGGTTCATTGTCGTTGGCACCCCGTCCGGTGTGACTCTGGCGCCAGAAGGTGGCGCGCATCAGTCTATCGGCACGCCCCTGATCGGCATGAGCCAGGACGGGCTTGCGGCATTTGAGCCGGCCTTCGCCGATGAACTCGCAGTCATTATGGAATGGGCCTTCAACTACCTCCAACGCGACGGAGAGAGCGATCCGGATGAGCGTACTTGGCTACGGGACGAAACCGGTGGCTCAGTCTATTTGCGGCTATCGACGAACCCGCTCGAGCAACCAGGCAAGCGCGGCGACGATGGGTTTCGACAAGGCGCAATCGACGGCGGGTACTGGCTGCGCAGGCCGGGACCGAATTGCGAAGTGGTGTTGGCCTATCAAGGGGTTGTCGCCTCGGAAGTGATCAAGGCCGCCAGCATCGCGGCGCAAGGCCGTCGCGATGTGGGCGTGCTGGCGGTGACCTCAGCGGACCGCCTCAATGCTGGCTGGACGGCAGCGATGCGGGCCCGCGCCCGTGGCAATGCTGCGGCGCGCAGCCATATTGAGGTCCTGTTGGCCGATCTTCCGTCACATTGCAATTTCGTCACGGTGATCGACGGTCACCCCGCAACACTCGCTTGGCTGGGGTCGGTCTGTGGTCACCGCACTATTCCATTGGGCGTAGAGCATTTTGGTCAGACTGGAAGCATTGGTGAACTATACCGGCACTTTGGCATTGATGCCGCGAGCATTGTAGAAAAGCTGAACGGTCTGACCAAGGGTTCTAGATTGGTGCACGTCAGCTAGCGCGCGAAGGCGTACAAAACGCTTTAAAGCGTGGAGTACCGCCTCTGAAGTGGTCCATCCATAGGGATATGATCATCTCGTTTTCAGGAGGACCACGAGATGGCTGGAAAGCAATAGAAGCCCGTGAACATCGTGCTGAAGTTGCGGCAGGTTGAGGTGTTCCAGTGGCAAGGCAAGTCGGTTTCGGAGGCGGTGCGGCAAAAGGGTGTGACGGTGTACACCTCCTACAGATGGCGCAAAGCGTCGACAAATCCAGGGGCACCTCAGTGTTCACGGACCGCGGCGAGATCATTGAAAGCGGCACGCCGCAACAGATGTTCAACGACCCGAAATCTGACCGCGCGCGATTTCTCCGGCTGGGTCTTCCGGCACTGGCATCCTGGAGGGTCTTATTGAATGCAGGTTTCGGCCTAGAGCGGGTGGTCCAGCCGCCCCGCCTCCGGGTTGTCTTTCGGCTCCATGGCAAAGGATTTGGCCATGACGATCCGCCTGCCTCGGCCCGCGGCAACCATGACATTTCCGCCCGACATCACCACGTCACCGCGCGAGAGCACCGTTTCCGGCCATCCAGTCACCGTTCGGCCCGCGAAGGGGTTGTAGCCCGTGCTATCATGCAGATCATTCGTGCCGAACGTCACGCTGCGGTCTGGGTTCCAGATGGCAATGTCGGCATCGGCACCGACCTCGATCCGCCCCTTGCCTGTCAGGCCGAAGATCCTTGCCGGAGTGGTCGCAGTCAAGTCCACGAACTTTTGCGCGCCCAGACTTCCGTTGGTGACCATCGCGTCAAACATCAGCGGCAAGCGCAGCTCCAGCCCCGGCATGCCATTGGCAATCCGGTTGAACGGTGCATCGGCGCCGTGGGCGAACTTGCCCGAAGCATCCAGCCGATAGGGCGCATGGTCCGAAGACACCACCTGCAAGACACCGCCTGCCAACCCGTCCCAAAGGGCGGCTTGGTCATCCAGCCGGCGCTGCGGCGGGCTGCACATCAATCCCGCCGCCTGTTGCCCGGGCTGGTTCAGCAGATCGCCGGTCATGAACAGGTAATGCGGGCAGGTCTCTGCCACCACTGGTACGCCGCGCGCACGCGCCGCCCTGACGACCTCAACGCCTTCGCGGGTCGATATGTGGAACAACATGATCGGCTGACCGGTGAATTCGGCGAAGACGCACATGCGGCTAAGCGCCTCCACCTCGGCCGCGCGGGGGTGCGACAGCGGGTGAAAGCGGGCCTCGCTTCGGCCGCTTTCCAGCAAGCGCCGAGTCATCCAGCGGATCAGAACATCATTCTCGGCATGAAAACAGACGATGGCGACAGCGGACCGTGCCGCCCACAGCACATCCAGAATGGCTTCATCGGCCAGCCGCACCTTGTCATAGGTGGTGAATATCTTGATCGAGCGATGCCCCTCTGCCATCAACTCTGGCAGATCTTGGCTGAGGTTTTCGCCCGAGACATCGGCGACTATCATGTGAAAGGCGTGGTCGATCAACGCGCCCTTTGCAGCCAATGCCTGATAATCGTCGACCACCTGCCGCAGCCTCTTGCCGGGGTGCTGCGCGGCGAAGGATACGATGCTGGTCGTGCCGCCATACAGGGCCGATCGGGTCGCCGATTCAAAGGTGTCGGCGTTCATCAAACCGGCGCCCGAGATCTGCTCCACATGGCAATGGGTATCGACACCGCCGGGCATCACCAGCCGTCCGGCCGCATCTATCCGCCGCGCCGCCGCGCCAAGCCCGGATCCGATCGCCACAATCCGGCCACCCGAGATGGCCACATCCGCCCTTCGCGTGTCAGTGGCCGCGACCACGACCCCGCCCTCGATCAGCACATCATGCATCGGCATTTCCCCAAGGTTCCGGCTGAATGTCTTGCTATTGGATACCCAGTGTATACATTAAATCGCAAGTAAAATCATTTCCGGGTGTTTCCGCGCGGGATAGCCAGATACGTTCACTGTACATCAAGAACCGAGGGACGCACATGCGCCAGGAGCAGCCAACCGCTCAAACACTTAGCCAGTCCGTCCATGATCGGCTGCGCGGCATGATCCTGGCCGGAGAGCTTCCCTCTGGCACGCCCTTGCAGGAAAAGATCTTTGCCGAAAAGCTGGGAGTCTCGCGCACACCGGTTCGCGAGGCGGTGGCAAGGCTGACCAGCGAGGGCCTGGTCACGCGCAACGGCGGCGGCGCGCCAACCGTCAGCCGGATTTCGATTGCCGAGATCATGGAAATTCTGCACGTTCGCAGACTTTTGGAAAGCGAAACCGCGCGTCAGGCGGCCAGTGTGAACTTCCCGCCCGAGCCGTTCCTGGCCCTGCGCACGCAGCTGAACCACTACCTTCAAGGTGACCGGCCCAGCGTGGCCGACTATGCCCAATTCGACGAAGAACTGCATGTTCTGATTGCCAAGACGGCCGGGTCCAACTTGCTGACCGAATTGGTCAAAGGCCTGAAACTGAAGACCCGGATCTTCGACAAGGGCTCTATCCCCGAGCGATTTGAGCCGGGCTGCCACGAGCATATCGCGATCATCGACGCCATTCTTGCCCGCAACCCGGATCGCGCAGAGGCGGCGATGCGCAGCCACCTTGAGAACACGCGCAGCGCCATTCTGAGCCATCTCTACCGTCTGTTCTAGGCCGACCGGCCCGCCGCTTGGCAATTTCTGTCAAGAGAAGTTGACTCGGAATTCTTTGTGTATACCGTATGCATGGAATCATTATACCATCAGGGCGCAACATGACCTCGCGTGCGATCGACCGACCAGAAAGCCCGACGATGGGGATCACCTTTCTGTATTACCGCGACCTTGATCGCGCGATTGCATTCTATGAAAAAGTTCTGGGATTTCAGCTGGCCATCGACCAGGGCTGGTCAAAGATCTACAGCGTGGCCGGGGCCGCGCATGTCGGGTTGGTCGATGAAACCCGTGGGATGCACCGCGCATCGGACCCCAAGCCGGTGCAGATCTGCATCCGCGTGCCCGATGTCGACGCCTGGCACGCTTGGGCGAAATCCCAGGGTGTTGATGGCCTGACCGAGGCGAAAAGCAGCGCTGCACTGCGGATCCGCGCCTTCGTTTTCAATGACCCGGAGGGTTATCAGATCGAAGTTCAATCCAGCCTGGACTGACCGAAAGTATCAAATCAAGACGGCGAATGCCGATGCCCTATCTCAGCAAGGAGAACTGTCCCATGACCCACCACTTGACGATGCGCCGTTTGCTGGCTTCGGCGGCTTTTGCGGTCGCACTGCCCTTTGCCACCATGGCCGAGGCCAAGGATCTGACGATCGGCCTGACCTCGGACCCCACCATTCTTGACCCGCAGGCGGGTGAAGAGCTGTCCAGCAACATCATGTTCTATCACATCTACGACCCGCTGGTGCGCCGCGACGGGGATATGAATTTCGGCCCCGGACTGGCGGAAAGCTGGTCGCAGAAGGATGCGACGACCTGGGTTTTCAAGCTGCGCCCGGATGTGAAATTCCACAATGGCGAGGTGCTGAAAGCTTCGGACGTGGTATTCACGATGAACCGGCTGAAGGCCTCGGTGATGTCGAACCTGTCGGCCAATATTGCCGATGTGGTCGCCGTAGACGATCTGACGGTCGAGATTTCCACCCCCGGCCCCTATGCCGCCTTGCCCAATGATCTGGCCGGAATCCTGATCCTGAACGAGGCCTATGTGACCTCGGTTGGCGATACCGAACTGGGGCTGAAGCCGATGGGAACCGGGCCCTACATGCTGCGCGAATGGGTCAAGGAAGATCACCTGACGTTGGAGGCCTTTCCCGATTACTTCGGCGGCAAGGCCAAGATCGACACCGTCATTTTCCGCCCGATCACCAACCCTGCCACCCGGACCGCCGCCTTGTTGACCGGAGAGCTGGACGTGGTGCAAGACCTTGCCGTACGTGACGTCGACCGCGTGAAGTCCGAACCCGGCATCACCGTGCTGACCCGCCCCAGCCTGCTGAACATCCTGCTGGCGATGGACGTGCGCGAAAAATCTCCGACCATCGCGCTGGACAAGAACCCGATGACCGACCGCCGTGTGCGCGAAGCGATTGCCCGCGCCATCGACGTGGACACCATCGACAAGGTCATCATGGCCGGGCTGGCGACACCTTCGGCGCAATATGTGCCAGAGTCGCATGTGGGCTATGTCGAGGGCATGAACTTCCGCGAGATGTATCCCTTTGACATTGCCCGCGCCAAGGAACTGATGGCCGAAGCCGGCTACGCCGACGGGTTCACCATGACGCTGGATGCCACCAACAACCGCTATGTCAACGATGCGCAGATCGCGCAGGCCCTGACCTCGATGCTGTCACAGATCAACATCGACCTGCAGCTGAACATGATGCCGAAGTCGAACTTCTGGGGCTACATCCGGGTGCCGTCGGACAACTCCAGCTTCATCATGTCGGGATGGGACGTGCCTTCGGGCGACGCGGGCTCAATGTATGATGCGCTGTATTACAGCCGCGACAAGAAGCCTGGATATGGCGAAGTGAACCGCACCAGCTATTCCAACCCTGACTTGGACGCGCTGCTGGACAAGGCGGATTCCACTGCGAACATGGACGAACGGGACAGCTATCTTCAGGAAGCCACCAAGATACTGTTGGCCGACATTCCGATGGTGCCCGTGCATTATGAGCAGGACATTTACGCCTCACATGATGGGGTGACCTTCACGCCGCGCACCGACAAGTTCATCTGGGCCTATGAGATGGACATCACCGAGTAACCGCTGCCAACCGCGCGGCACCTGTCGTGGGCGCCGCGCATCTTGCTGGCAGGGGGCCATAAGATGTTTGCGTTCACAGTCAGGCGGTTGATCCAGATGGTTGTCGTCCTTTGGGCGGTGTCTGTCATCGTCTTTCTGATGATGACCTTTACCGGCGACCCTGTCTTCATGGTGGTGCCGATCGACGCGACGCAGGCCGAGATCGAGCAGGCCCGCCACATCCTTGGTCTCGACCGGCCGATGATCGTGCAATACGGGATCTTCATGTCGGGTCTGCTGCAGGGCAATTTCGGGCTGTCCTACGTGTTTCGCCAACCTGCACTTGACCTTATCATGGAGCGGCTGCCCGCGACGGTGGAAATGGTTGTCGTCGCCATGGTGATCGCCACCGTCGTCGCCATTCCGCTGGGCGTCTATGCAGGCGCCAATCCCGGAAAGCCCCTGTCGCGCCTCATCATGTCAGGCTCTTTGCTGGGGGTATCGCTGCCGGGGTTCTGGGTGGGCATGATGCTGATCTGGGTGCTGGCCGTGGAATACCGGATCTTTCCGTCTTCGGGGCGGGGCGATGTTGACAGTTTTTTGGGCGTGCAGACATCGCTTGTCACCGCCTCGGGCTGGCATCACATCATCTTGCCCGCCGTTACCCTTTCTGTCGGCACGCTTGCCATCCTTCTGCGGATGACCCGCGCCGGGATGATGGAGGTGATGCGACAGGATTATATGAACTTCGCCCGCGCCAAGGGCGTGTCGCGGCGGGGCGTGCTGTACGGCCACGGCCTGCGCAATGCGCTGATCCCGGTGGTGACGATCTTTGGCTTGCAACTGGGCGACCTGATCGCCTTTGCCACCATCACCGAGACGATCTTTGCCTGGCCCGGCATGGGCAAGCTGTTGATCGACAGCATCTACCGCGCCGACCGGCCGGTGATCGTGGTCTATCTGATGCTGGTCGCGCTGGTCTTCGTGGTGATCAATTTCGTGATCGACGTGCTTTACACGCTGATCGACCCCAGGATCACGGTAAAATGACATGATGACGCGCTTTCTCTCGTCTGAAATGGCGTTCAACTGGCGGCGCAACCTGTCGGCCGTCTCCGGCACGGTGATCCTGCTTCTGTGTGTTTTCATCGTCGTGCTGGGCCCGCATCTGGTGGCGCAGAACCCCTATGATGTGAAACAGCTGAACCTGCTCGACAGCTATCTGCCGCCGGTCTGGATTGACGGCGGCAATCCGGATTACCTTTTGGGCACCGACGGACAGGGCCGCGATGTGCTGGCGGCGGTGGTCTATGGCACGCGGATTTCGGCGCTGATCGGGCTGGCGGCGACGCTGCTGTCTTGCATGATCGGCACGTTTCTGGGGTTGATCGCGGGGTATTTCGGCGGTTGGCTGGATGCACTGATCATGCGGATTGCCGATATCCAGCTGTCGTTTCCGTCGATGCTGATCGCGCTGTTCCTGATGTCGGCCTTCGGCACCGGGATCGACAAGATCCTCATATCTTTGACCGCCGTGGGCTGGGTGGTCTATGCCCGCACCGTGCGCGGATCGACCCTGGGCGAACGCCAGCGCGAATATGTGCAGGCCGCACGGGTGGCGGGTTTGACGGATGCCGCAATCATCTGGCGGCATATCCTGCCCAATGTGATGACGCCGCTGATCGTGGTGGCGACCGTGCAGGTCGGCACCTTCATTCTGATCGAGGCCTCGCTCAGCTTCCTGGGCGTGGGTGTGCCGGTCACCCGACCCTCGCTTGGCCTTCTGATCAAGAACGGCTTTGACGTGCTGTTTTCAGGGCTGTGGTGGACGTCCGTTTTCCCCGGTCTGATGATCATGGCCATGGTGTTCGGGATCAACCTTTTGGGGGATTTCTTGCGCGATGAACTAAATCCGCGGCTGAAATAGGGGTGCCATGACAGACATCCAGCCCCTTTTGCAGGTGCGCGACCTGCGGACATGGTTCCACACTTTCACCGGCACGGTGAAGGCGGTGAACGGCGTCAGCTTTGATCTGGCAGCGGGTGAGGTGATGGGGCTGGTCGGCGAATCCGGCGGCGGCAAATCGGTTGTGGGCTATTCCTTGCTGGGCCTGATCGACCCGCCGGGAAAGATCGAATCCGGCTCGATCCTCTTTGACGGCGAAGAACTGGCGACTGCGTCCGAATGCCGCTTGCGCGCCATCCGCGGCCGCCAGATCGCGATGATCTTTCAAGATCCGATGACCTCGCTGAATCCGGTGCATAGCATCGGGCGGCAAATGGACGAGATGTTGCGTTTGCACACCGATCTGGACCGCGCAGCGCGGCGTCAGCGTTGTGTCGAGATGCTGGAAAGTGTCGGAATTTCGCGCGCCGAGGAACGGCTGGACAGCTATCCCCACCAGTTCTCGGGGGGCATGCGGCAGCGCGTGGTCATTGCCATTGCCATGCTGGCCAAGCCCCGTCTGATCATCGCGGATGAGCCGACAACTGCACTGGATGTCACCATTCAGGCGCAGATCCTGCGGCTGATGCGGCGTGAAATTCGTCAGCAAGGCGCATCCCTGATCCTTGTCACCCATGATCTGGCCGTGGTGGCGGAAATGGTCGACAAGATCACCGTGCTTTACTGCGGGCGCGTAGTCGAAACCGGCCCGGTGCGCCAGGTGCTGGAAGCGCCCGCCCATCCCTACACCCGCGGGCTGATCGATTCCATCCCGAACCCCGATCACCGCCAACCCCGTCTGCGCCAGATCCCCGGCATGGTTCCCGACATCCGGCACCTGCCGCCGGGCTGCGCCTTTCGCGACCGCTGTCCGCGCGCCGGCGCGATCTGCGCCACCGAAGAACCCGAACTGGCGCCGCAAGCAGGTGGCAATATGGCCGCCTGCCACTTTCCGCTGTCCGCAGGAGAGTTGGCATGACCGCGATGCTGGATGTGCAGGACCTGCGGCAGGAATTCAGCCTGAATCCCGGCCTGTTGGACCGGATCAGCCTGAAGGGCGGGCGACCGCATCTGACCGCGCGCGTGGTCATGGCCGTCAACGGCATCAGCTTTTCCATCGCCAAGGGCGAGGTGTTGGCGCTGGTGGGCGAATCCGGCTGCGGCAAATCCACCGTGGCCAAGGCCATCGCCCGCATCTATCGCCCCACGGACGGCGCGATCCGCATCGACGGGCAGGACATCGCGAACCTCAGCCAATCGGAATTGCTGCCCTATCGCTCGCAGATGCAGATGATCTTCCAGGACCCTTTCGCCTCGCTTGATCCGCGCCAGAAGGTGCGCGACATCGTGGCCGAACCCCTGCGCGCGCAATCCGGCCTTGGCGGGGGTGAAGTGGCCGATCGCGTCGGCGCCCTGTTGGCCAAGGTCGGGCTGAACAGCGACCATGCGGGCCGCTATCCACATCAGTTTTCCGGCGGCCAGCGCCAGCGCATCGGCATCGCCCGCGCCCTGTCGGTCAACCCCGGCCTGATCATTGCCGATGAGCCGGTGTCGGCACTGGACGTCTCGGTTCAGGCGCAAATCCTGAACTTGATGATGGATCTGCGCGACGAATTCGGGCTGGCCTATCTCTTCATCAGCCACGATCTGTCGGTGGTGCATCACATCGCCGACCGGATCGGGGTGATGTATCTGGGGTTTCTGGTCGAAACCGCCCCGCGCGACCGGCTGTTCGCGCGCCCACGCCACCCTTATACCCGCGCGCTTTTGTCCGCCGCGCCCAGTATCAACTCCACCCGCACCCGACCTGAGATCGAATTGCAGGGCGAGGTTCCCAGCGCCCTTTCGCTGCCCAGCGGTTGCTGTTTCCGCACCCGCTGCCCCTATGCCTGGGATCGCTGTGCGCAGGAACGCCCCGCTTTGCGCGACATGGGCGACGGCCAATCCGTCGCCTGCCACCTGACGGAAGAGCCGCAAAGGGATACGCAATGACCGCCCCCGTGACCATTCTTCAGCGCCGCGCCAATCTGGTCGATCCGCATGATTGCACCGATGCCGCCGATGATCTGTCGATCCTTTCGGCGGTGTTCGGCACCCTTGTGCGCCGCGAGGGTCAGGGGTTCGTGCCGCATCTCGCGACCGACTGGGCAGTCAGCGAAGACGCCCGGAACTGGACCTTCACCCTGCGTGCCGGCGTCACATTCCACGACGGCATGCCCTGCGATGCCCATGCGGTAGCGCAATCGCTGTACCGAATGGCACGCGAAGACAAAGGCTATACCCTTGGTGCCCCCGCCGTCTGGCGGCAATACCTTGGCGCGGCAAGCCTTGAAGCCACTGGGTTGCGGCTGACAATCCGGTTGGCCGATCCGATGGCCGATCTCCTGGACGTGCTGGTGCAAGGCTTCATCGCCTCCCCCGCCAGTCTGGCGCAAATGGATGCCGGGGATCTGACCGCAATGTCCGGAACCGGGCCATACCGGATCGCAGATGTTGCCGCCGGGAAAGTGCTGCTGCAACCGGTGGAAAGTGGCCCCGTTCTGATCTTTCAGGCCATGCCGGATGCCGAAGCGCGGGCGCAGGCCCTGCGCGATGGCATGGCTCAGGTAGCCACAAATCTGCCATACGAGGCCGATCTGGGCGCAGGCGCTACGCGGGTAACGACGCTGAACCCGGTTGCGGTGATTTATTTGATGAATGCGGCAACCGGCCCCCTGACCGACAGCCGACTGCGCCGAGCGCTGGATCTGGCGCTGGACCGCGAGGCACTTATCCGCGACGTCATGCACGGGGGGGCTACGCCGCTGCACGGTTTTGTCAGCCCTGCGCATTTCGGCGCAGGCCGAAACCCGGCACCGGCCCACGATGCGACGCTGGCCCGCAGCCTGCTGACCGAGGCCGGATATCCCGATGGCCTGACGCTGTCCGTCTCTTGCCCGACCCGACTGCCGGATGAGGCGATGCGCCTGACTGCCGCTCTGGCCGCTCAGTTGCAACAGATTGGTGTCACGCTGGATGTGACCTGTTTTGAAGACCGTGAGGCCTATGCCCATATGGTCCGCCGCAAGGAAATCGGCGATCTGGCAGTGTTCGATTCCAGCCCGCTGTCCACCTATCGGGTGCTGGTGGAAAAGCTGGACGCACGGGTGAAAGGATCGTGGTGGGAGGGCTATCACAACCCGCAGGTCGAGGCTCTTATTGATCAGGGCCGCCGCTGCACCGACAGCGCGGGACGCGCCGCGATCTATGCAAAGGCTTACACGGTGATGCAAAGCGACCCAGCATGGCTGACCCTTTACAACCCCGTCCGCGTGACCGGGCTTGTCGGCCATCACACTGGTTTTACGCTGGGCTCTGACGCCGTGCTGGACGCGACCCGATTGCCGGCGGTGACGCATGGCTGACCTTGTCATCTCTGGCGCCTGCATCATCACCATGGATCCATCCCGCCGGGTGATCCCCAGCGGCGCCATCGCCATCACCAGCGGCAAGGTAGTTGCCGTCGGCCCGAAGGAAGACATCGAACGCGACCACACGGCGCCTCAGGTTATTGATGCAACCGGCAAGGTGATGCTGCCCGGTCTGATCGATGTGCATGCCCATGCCGGGCACGGGCTGATCAAGACCATGGGCATGGAACAGGGTAACCATTGGGAAGAGCTGTGCGGCACGGTCTACACCACCGCCTCGCCCCCTGAGTTCTGGTATGCCGAGGCGCGGCTGGCGGCGCTGGAGCGGTTGCGGTTCGGCGTCACCTGCGGCGTGTCTCTGTTGGGTGGCGGCGATACCATCATGCGTACCGATGACCCTGCATATGGGTCGGCCCATTGCGACGGCGTGGCCGATATCGGCACACGGTCCGTCGTGGCAATCGGCCCCACCCGCGCGCCGCATCCGCGCAGCTATGCCAGCCGTGATGCGCAAGACCGGCCTGTGCCCTATCCAGTCAGCTTTGATCGCCAGATGGAGACCTGCCGCAACCTGCTGGACCGCTGGCATGGCGCGCAGACCCTGAACATCGCCCTGCTCTACCCCGTCTTGCGTGATGAGCATGAGGCCAACCTACCCGCCGATACCTACGCTGAAGCCGCCGCCCAGGCCCAAGCCGTCCGCGTGCTGTCGCGCGAGAGGGGCGTGATCTTCACACAGGATGGCCATTGGCGCGGCTCGATCCGGCGGGCGCAGGCGCTTGGCCTCCTTGGCCCCGACGCCCTTCTGTCGCATTGCATCGACCTGCATGAAGACGAGATCACGCTCTGTGCGACCACCGAAACCCGTATCGCGCATAACCCCTCGGCCATCGCCTCGGTCCTGGGGCGCTGTCCGGCGATCGAACTGATCGAAGCGGGGGTGGTTGTGGCCATCGGATCGGACGCCACGGCACCGGACCGGTCGGGCGACATGTTCCGCCACATGCAGCAGGCTATGCACTACCACCGCACACATTTCCGCGACCCGATGATCCTGCCCCCCGGCAAGGCGCTGGAAATGGTGACGATTGATGCGGCAAAGGCGCTTGGGATGGACCATGTGATCGGTTCGCTGGAACCGGGCAAGGCAGCCGATCTGATCCTGATCGACATGCAGCGCCCGCATCTTCATCCCGTGAATATGGAGCCGTTCCGCGTGGTCTATTTCGCCAATGGCAATGATGTCGATACGGTCGTCATCGGCGGGAAGGTCCTGCTCTCCAACGGCCGCCCGGTCCATACCGATCAGTCCGCCGTTCTGGCCGATGCGCAGCGCGAAGCCGAACGGATGATTGACAGGACCGCGTCACAGGCACTGCTGGGGCTTCCGGAGGGGTTCTGGGGCCGGGCACGTTACCCGGATCCTGCGCTATGAAAAGGATTTTGCACCAATGACCATCTTTATCGTCAACCCGAACTCCAGCCGGGTCGTCACCGACGGGATCGACCGTGCGATGGAACCTTTGCGCGCCGCCAGCCCGGTGGCCATCGCCGCGATCCAGTTGGACGAAGGGCCCAAGGGAATCGAAACTCAGGCGCATGTCGACGGTGTGGTGACGCCTCTGCTGGCCCGCGCCGCCGCGCTGGAGGGGGAGGCTTCGGCCTTCGTCATCGCCTGCTTTTCCGACCCCGGCCTTGCCGCCTTGCGCGAACAAAGCCGCCACCCGGTGCTGGGCATCGCCGAAAGCGCCATCCTGACCGCGATGACCATGGGCCAGCGCTTCGGCATCCTTTCCATCCTGTCGAAATCGGTGCCGCGCCATATGCGGATGCTGGGCGCAATGGGGGTGATGGACCGCTGCGCCGCCGACCTGCCGTTGGAGCTGGGAGTGGCTGATCTGACCGACCGCAACCGCACCTTCGCCCGCCTGCGCGACGTTGGCACTCAACTGCGCGACGCGCACGGCGCCGAAGTTCTGATCCTTGGCTGCGCGGGGATGACCAGCTATCGCGCCGATCTGTCACAGGCACTTGGCCGCCCGGTGGTCGAACCTTGCGAAGCGGCAGCGGCCATGGCTATCGGACGGGTGGCCCTGGCCCGCGCCCATGCTTCGACGAAAGGATAACCCAGTGACCCGACTTACCGAAACCGCGCAGGGCGTCTATGTCATTGCGGTCACCCCGTTTCATGACGATGGCGCACTGGATCTGGAAAGCACCGACCGGATGGTGGATTTCTATCTGTCCGTGGGGGCGACAGGGCTCACCGTTCTGGGGATGATGGGAGAGGCGCAAAAGCTGACCATCGAGGAATCGCAACTGATCGTCCGGCGCATTCTGGCGCGGGTCGGGGCGCGTGTTCCGGTGGTCGTCGGGGTCTCGGCCCCCGGCTTTGCGCAGATGGCCGCGCTGACGCAGATGGTGATGGAGGATGGTGCGGCAGGCGTGATGATCGCCCCGCCCTCGGTACTGCGGACCGATGATCAGATCGTGGCCTATTACAAACAGGCGGTGGATTTCATCGGCGATGTGCCCTTCGTCCTGCAGGATTTCCCTCTGGTCACGAACGTGCAGATGTCGCTGCCGGTGGTCCGCCGGATCATCCAGGTTCTGCCCAGCTGCGTTTGTCTGAAGCATGAAGATTGGCCCGGACTCGACAAGATCGCCGTCCTGCGGGCCGAAGGGTTCCTGGACCGCCGCATCTCCATCCTTTGCGGCAATGGCGGGATGTTCCTGCCCGAAGAAATGGGGCGCGGCGCCGATGGCGCGATGACCGGATTTGCCTATCCTGAAATGATGGTCGAGGTGGTGCGGCACATGCAGGCCGGGCAGACCGACCGCGCGCAAGATCTGTTCGACGCCTATCTGCCCTTGGCCCGCTATGAACAGCAGCCCGGCATCGGGCTGGCCGTGCGCAAATACACCATGGCGCGCCGTGGCATCATCGCCAACGCCGCGCTGCGCCGCCCCGGCGGCAGTCTGAACGCCGCGACCATTGCCGAGATCGAACGCCTGATCCTGCGGCAGGAAAAACGTCTGAAGGAATTGAACTGATGGATC
>JBATAV010000145.1:0-6229 GCA_049662025.1 Paracoccaceae bacterium
GGTCTGAGGTCAGCTCTGTTCCATCGACGAAGATGTGGCCCGACTGGTGTTCTTCCAGCCGGTTGATGCAGCGGATCAGGGTGGATTTTCCCGACCCCGAGGGGCCGCAGATCACGATCCTCTCGCCGCGCTGCACGGTCATGTTGATATCGCGCAAGACATGAAAGGTGCCAAACCACTTGTTCATGGCCTGGATTTCAATCGCGATCTCGTCCGAGACCTGCATTTTCTTTGCTTCGGCCATGCGGCGCGCTCCTTAACGGTGATCGGTTTTCAGCTTTTTCTCCAGATACATCGAGTATCGGGACATGCTGAAACACAGGATAAAGAAGATGAGACCGACAAAGATGTAGGGCTCCCAGTAGATGCCCTTCCAGTTGATGTCGGCCCGGACAATGGCGGTAACGCCGCGCAGGGGGTCAAGCAGGCCGACGAAAGAGACCAGCGTGGTATCCTTGAACAGCCCGATGAAGGTCGAGACGATGCCGGGAATAGAGATCTTCAGCGCCTGGGGCATGATGATCAGGCGCTGCGCCTGCCAATAGTCCAGGGCCAGCGCATCAGCGGCCTCATACTGGCCGCGGGGCAGGGCGGCCAGTCCCCCGCGCACCACCTCGGCGATGTAGGCGGCCGAGAACAGGGTGGCGAGGATGATGACCCGCAAGACCAGGTCGAAGTTGGTGCCCGGCGGCAGGAAATAGGCCAGAAGCAGCGAGGCGGTGAAGAGAAGCGTGATCAAGGGCACGCCGCGAATGAACTCGATGAAGCCGACCGACAGGGTTTTCACCAGGAACATGTCGGAGCGGCGGCCAAGTGCCAACAGGATGCCCATCGGCAGCGAGGCAGCGATGGCGGTGATGCCGATGGTGATCGCCAACAGAAAGCCGCCGAACTGGTCGGAGCCGACCGGCACAAGGCGATAGGGCAGGTAGTATGACAGGCTGAACATCACCCAGGGGTGGGCCAACACCCAGTAGGTGCCGATGCCGAGGAGGCCGATGAAGATGCCGATCCCCGCAGCCCGGCTGCGCGCGGCCTTGAAGGTGCCGATGGCGGCCAGAACGGCGCCCAGGCTGAACAAGCCGGCAAAGCGGAAATCTGCAATCATCGACAGGTTCAGGTTCAGCACATAGCTGACCCAGCGCAGCACCCCGACCAGCACCCAGACCACCATCGAGATGATCCAGATCGCCGCCGAGATGACGGCGCCCAGAACCTTGGCCAGCGGGCCGCTGTCGGCGCCGAAGCCGGGGTAGAAATCGGCCCCCGACATCTTGCCCAGGAAATCTGCCGAAACGTTGTTGCCGTAGTGGATGACCGACGCGGCGATGACAGCCGCTCCGAGGGCGGCGAAGATGGCGTAAAGCAGGTTCAGCACCGGCATGCGGATGCGGCCGTAGAGAAGGCCGGCGGCGATGCCGAGGACGACAGCGAAGATGGCGCTGATCGGCACCCAGACCTGCCCGCCCCACAAAAGCCAGATCGCGGCAAAGGGGTAAAGCAGGGTAACCCAGATCAGCCCCTTGGGTTTCACCCAGGCCAGGGCGAAAAGAGCGGCCATGGCCAGCGCCGAAGCCAGGGCGTTGAAGGGGGCGGAGAGGGCCAGAATTGCCAGCACCGACAGCACGCCCGCGACGCCGGTCAGGATGGCGGACTTGCGGTCGTTCCAGTAAAGCACCGGCGCCAGCGCCACGAAGAGAAGGCCAAAGGCGAAGATCGGGCGCCAGTACAGCTCGTTCGGGAAGAAGCCGAAGATGAAGACCTTCCACCAATGCCGGATCACCGCCCAGCAGGCGCCGCCTTCGGCACCCTCGGCGGAAACGATATCGCGGCATTCGCGCAGCGAGGTGGCGTTCCAGACCGAATGCCACCACCAGGGGAAGGCGGTCCAGATCAGCCCGGCCACGGCGGCGGCGCCCAGCACGGTCAGAACCGTGTTCAGCCAGGTGGAAAACAGGTTCTCATGCAGCCATTTCACCGGCCCCGGCTCGTGGTTCGGCGGCTCGGTGGCGGGCAGCATACTGGTGCGGACGAAGGTGCGGTTCATCTCAGCGCTCCTTCAGCTTTACGGCGTTGTTGTAGACGTTCATCAGCGAGGAAATCAGCAGGCTGATGATCAGATAGGTCAGCATCATCAACAGCATGCATTCCAGTTCCCGGCCGGTCTGGTTCAGCGTGATGCCGCCCAGGGTGCCCTTGAGGTCAAGGTAGCTGACGGCAATGCCAAGCGAGGTGTTCTTGGTCAGGTTCAGGAACTGGCTGATCAGGGGCGGGATGATCACCCGCAGCGCCTGCGGCAGGATGATCAGGTTCATGGTGCGGCCGGGGCGCAGGCCAAGCGCAAAGGCGGCCTCGGATTGGCCGTGGCTGATGGCCATGATGCCAGAGCGGACGATCTCGGCGATGAAGGCGCCAGTATAGAGCGACAGCGCGATCAGCAGGGCGGTGAACGAGTGCTGGATCAGAAAGCCGCCCTGAAAGTTGAAGCCGCTGGACACGCCGTTCTCGTCGGTGGCGAAGGCCGGGATTTCCAGATGCAGGCCCATCGCCAGCAACAAGAGCACGACAGGCGCAAACAGGATCAGGATCGACTTCCACCACGTCGTGGGGCGCACTCCGGTGGATTCCTGGATCACCCGCGCCCGGCGGCGCACCAGCCGGTTCACCAGCACCGAGCCGATGATCGCCGCCAGCGTGGCCAGCACCGAATAATTCAGCCGAACCCCGGCGAATTCGGTGCCGCCAAGCGGGCGCGTCAACAGGGGGGCCGGCGCATAGGTGCCACGGTTGGTCAGGCCGACGGTGCCGAACAGGATCTTCGAGGCCACCGGTTTGGTCGGGGCGTTGGCGATGGCGGGGTCAATCTCCAGCGGGCGCGACAGCGCGTGGTTGAAGGTGGTCAGCGCCAGCACGATCCACAGCGCGGCCGTCAGGGCCGCAAGACCTGTCACGATGCCCTTTGCCGCCACGCCGAACCGGCTGCGCGCGTATTGCCAGGTGGCCAGCGTCAGGCCGATGCCGACAAACAGCCACATGAGGAAGGGCGCGCCAAACACATCGAGCGATGTGATCCGTGACAGGAAGGTGGCATGGGCGGCGGACTCGATGCCTTCCAGCAGGGCGCGGTTGGCAAGCATGTCGGCGGTGACCTTGAAGTCCTTCGGCTGGGGCGCGAGTTCCGAGGTGACGACGAAGATGACGATGATCCAGAGCAGCAAGGGCACGTTGCGGAAGGTTTCGACGTAGATCGTCATCAACCCGGCGACCAGCCAGTTCTTCGACAGCCGCAGCACACCGGCAAAGACGCCGATCACGGTGGCGAAGATGCAGCCGAAGAAGGCCACGACCAGCGTGTTCAGCAGGCCGACAATGACGGCGCGGCCATGGGTCATGTCGTTATTGTAGGGGATCAGCTGCTGCTCGATGTCATAGCCGGCGCGGACCCAGAGGAAATTGAAGTTGATGTCCTTGTCCTTGGCGGCAAGGTTCTGGATGGTGTTGTCGACCAGCCAGCCTACCAGCAACAGGAACAGGATCAGCACCACCACCTGAATGGTGATGGCGCGGAACCGCGTGTCGTAGATGAGCATGGAAAGCCGAAAGCCATCCTTCGGCGTCCCCGCCGGAATCCCGGTGGCCAAGGTCATGCGTTACCCCCTGTGTCCCGTCTGTGGTCCGGCGTTTTCACCGGTTATGGCGCGGATGGTCCGTGCAGATCGGGTCTTATTGGAACGGAAAGGGGGCGTGCCCCTTGTCGGACACGCCCCCTTTGTCAGGTCAGATCAGCGGAACGGCGGAGCGTACTGCAGGCCGCCCTGGGTCCAGAGCGCGTTCAGGCCGCGCGCCAGACCGATCGGGGTCGAGGTGCCGATGTTGGCCTCGAAGATCTCGCCATAGTTGCCACCCGCCATGATGGCGCGCTTGAAGGCGTCGTTGTCGAGGCCGGCCATCTTGCCCATGTCGCCTTCAAGGCCCAGCATGCGGCGCACTTCGGGGTCGGTCGTGGTCGAGGCGACCTCTTCGATGTTGGCCTTGGTGATGCCTTTTTCTTCGGCAATCAGCAGGGCGTTGAAGGTCCAGCGGACGATGTCGCCCCAGTTGTTGTCGCCATGACGGACGACCGGGCCCAGCGGTTCCTTCGAGATGATCTCGGGAAGGATGATGTGGTTTTCGGCGTTGGCCATGGTGGCACGCGCGGCGGCCAGACCCGAGGCATCGGTGGTGTAGGCGTCGCAGGCACCGGTCAGATACTGACGCTGGGCTTCGCTGTCGTCCTGCACGGTGACGGGCGTGTAGGTGATGTTGTTGAACTTGAAGAAGTCGGCGAGGTTCAACTCGGTCGTGGTGCCGGTCTGGATGCAGATGGTGGCGCCGTTCAGCTCCTTGGCCGAAGACACGCCGAGGTCTTTCTTCACCATGAAGCCCTGACCGTCATAGTAGTTGACCGCAACGAAATCCAGTTTCAGGTCGTTGTCGCGGCTGTAGGTCCAGGTCGAGTTGCGGACCAGCACGTCGACTTCGCCCGAGGAAAGCGCGGTAAAGCGGGTTTCGCCGGTGGTGGGGACGAATTTCACCTTGGTGGGGTCGCCCAGAACGGCAGCGGCGATGGCGCGGCACAGGTCCACGTCAAAGCCCTTCCATTCGCCGTTCGCATCGGGCGCGCCAAAGCCGGTCAGCCCGGTGTTCGAGCCGCAGATCAGCTCGCCGCGGGCCTTGACGTCGTCCAGCGTGCCGGCGAAAGCGGCGCCGGCCAGAACGGTCGAAGCTGCCAGAGCGCCGAGGAATACCGATTTTTTCATGTTACCTCATCCTGAGTTGCCGCCGTTGCCGACGGTGGTTTTTGTGCCCCGCGCAAGGGCGGGGACGTTGATGCTGTTGGAGGTGAGCCTCTCCCAGTGCCCGGCAGTGTCAGCTAAAGCGCTTTGGCTGGTCAAGGGTGCTTCCGGGACTTGAGGAAAAATGCCTGTTTTCCTTGCGTTGCGCGGGAAAATTGCGGGAATACCGGCCTTTGTGCCGGTCAAACGGGCAAAGTGTTACCGACACAATTCCAAGAATCGGTGCGCAAGGCAGAAAGCGGCGCGGCGGAGCGCCTCGGTTTCGGCCTCTTCTTCATCCTCGCCCCAGAGTTCGGCCTGCCAGCGATTGTCGAGGCGGCTGAGGTCAAAGGCGGCCTCGGCGCTCAGCCGGGCCTGCGCTACGGCAAGCCCCAGCACCAGCGAGCCGGAGATGGCGACAAGGTCGTGCAGCGCTGCCAGTTCGAAGTTCGAGCAGGCGGCGACGCGGGCTTGAAGGCGGTCAAGGCTGGCCTGTGGCTGGGCCACCGGGATGACGCCCTGCGTGACGGTCAGCGGGGCCCGCAGCGTGGTGGTGGCCCAGTCGATCAGCGGATCCCAATGGGCGGCCTGGCGGTCGATCAGGCGCTCGGGCGCCTCGGCGCGGTAGCACAGCAGGTCGGTGCCGCCATAGCCCGAGATCTCGGCAATGACCCCGGCGCGCAAGGGGGCGACCTTGTCGATGGCGGAATTGGCCGAACAGGTCAGCGGCATGGTGTCGGGGCGCAGCTTGCCCTGTTGCGCATCCCATTCGGCGGCGATGGCATCGGCCATGGCAAGGCTTGGCACCACCAGTGCCGACTTGGCCGGGGTCTTCACCGGGCGGCCGTCCAGCCGGATGGTGAAGCCGCCGTCGCAGGCTTCGGCGGTGGCCGCCGTCCAGAACCGTTTCGCGGCCCAACCGCTCATCTGAGCACTTCAAACGGGTCGGCGGGCACGTCGCCTTCCTTCCAGTCCAGCGCCTTCCAGGTGGTGGCCATGTGGTCGGGCAGCGGCGCGGTGAAGGTCAGGATTTCCTTGGTGATGGGATGCTCGATGGTGATCGAGCGCGCATGCAGGTGCAGCTTTTTCGAGATGTCGCCGCCGATCCCGGCGCCCCAGCCATCGCCGGGGTTGTGCGCGTCGGAGCCGCCGTATTTGCCATCGCCCAGAATCGGATGGCCGATTTCGGCCATATGGGCGCGCAGCTGGTGGGTGCGGCCGGTGACGGGTTCAAGCGCCATCCAGGACAGGCGGTCGCCGAGGAACCACAGGGTGAAGAAATCGGTCTGCGCGCGTTTGGCGTCGGGGTGGTCCTTGGCCTTGGCGGGATGGATGCAGACCATCTTTTCGCCCTCGCCGCCGCGGCCACGACCGGGGGCCTTTTCCAACAGGAACTTGATGCTGCCCTTGCGCGG
>JBATAV010000146.1:0-6507 GCA_049662025.1 Paracoccaceae bacterium
ACCTTCGCCCGCACATGCTCGGCCCGGGTCAGGACCTGCGCCGCAATCAGGCCCATCATGCGGCCGGGGTCGTTCAGGAAAATCGCCTGCGGGAAGAACGCAGCACCTGCCATCGGGGGCAGCCCCGGCTCCAGTGCGGCCAGTTCTGCGGCGGAGAGCAGATCGACCTTCACCCCAAGGGCGCGGCGGCCGGCCATTTCGGTCTGGGCGGCGCGCAAGGCGGCAGGGGTCTGGTACAGGTAGAGGCAGCCGCGGTGTTGCAGGATGCCCGCGCCAGCAATACGCAGCGCAAGGTCCTGCCACATCGGGCCCGCATCCTGCAGCAGGGCGGCAATGGCAAGCGCATTGCGCCTTGCGGCCGCCGGGAGAGACTGGCGGGCAAAGCGCATCAGCCAGGGTGCAAGCGAGGGCAAGGCGGCATGGCGGATCGACAGCGGAGAGTTGCGGCTGAACAGCAGCGACGGCAGGGCGCGCAGCACGTCAGGCGTGCCGACGGGCGAGACGGCATAGTCGGCAATCGTGCCCGCGTTGCCGTAACTTGCGCCCATGCCGGGGTCGTCGGGGTCGACCAGCACGACCTCGCGGCCTTCGGCAAGCAGGCGTTCGGCGATGACAAGGCCCACCACTCCGGCCCCGATGATGGCGATGTCGGTGGTCAGGTGTCGGGTCATGTCAAGGGCGCCTCAGGCCGCAGTATGGGCAATACCGACCATTCTACAAACAGGCCTCATAGAGCGCGCGGGTGTTCTTTTTCGTCATTTTCACCGGGTTGCCGCCACAGGACGGGTCTTCCAGCGCCATTTCGGTCAACATGGCGAGGTCGGGGTTCTTCACCCCGAGTTTCGTCAGGTTGGCCGGGATGGACAGCGCTTCGCGCAGGTCCATCACTCGGGCGCGAAAGCCTTTGAAGCCGCCCTTGATGCCGCAATAGGCGGCGGCCGAGGCCAGACGGTCTTTCACGGCCTTGCGGTTGAAGTCCAGCACCATCGGCATGACCACGGCATTGGTGGTGCCATGATGGGTGCCGTAGACCGCGCCAATGGGATGGCTGAGCGAGTGGATCGCGCCGAGTCCCTTCTGGAACGCCACCGCGCCCATGGCTGCCGCACTCATCATATGGGCGCGGGCTTGCAGATTGGTGGGGTCTTTGTAGGCGGTTGCGAGGTTCTCGAACACCAGCCGCATGCCTTCGACGGCAATGCCCTGACTCATCGGGTGATAGATCGGGCTGCAATAGGCCTCCAGGCAATGGGCCAGCGCGTCCATGCCGGTGCCGGCGGTGATGAATTTCGGCATGCCGACGGTCAGTGCGGGGTCGCAGATGGTGATGGCAGGCATCAGTTTGGGGTGGAAGATGATCTTTTTCTTGTGCGTCGTCGCGTTGGTCAGCACGCCCGCGCGGCCGACTTCGGAGCCGGTTCCGGCAGTGGTGGGCACCGCGATGATCGGCGCGATCTTGCCCGCATCGGCGCGGGTGAACCAGTCGTCGACATCCTCCAGATCCCAGACCGACAGGTCTTTGCGCTGATGCGCCATCAGGGCGATCATCTTGCCCAGATCCAAGGCCGAGCCGCCGCCGAAGCAGATCACGCCGTCATGGCCTCCGGCCAGATAAACCGCGATGCCGGCGGTCATGTTGGCCTCGTTCGGGTTCGGGTCGACCTCGGAAAAGACCGCCCTACCAAGGCCCGCCTTGTCCAGCACGTCCAGTGCCTGCGCGGTGATCGGCAGGCTGGCCAGCGCCTTGTCGGTGACGAGGAGGGGCTTTTTCAACCCGATGGATTTGGCATGGTCAGCCAATTCCGTGATGCGGCCAACGCCGAACTTGATGGCGGTGGGGTAAGACCAGTTGCGGGAGGGGACGCCGTGGCTCATGGCTCAGACTTTCTTGAGGTGATAGGATTTCGGACGGGTGACGGAATGGAACCCGAGATACGAGAGGCTGCCGCCGCGGCCGGTATCCTTGCAGCCGGTCCAGCACAAGGCCGGGTCAAGGTAGTCGGCACGGTTCATCATGATGGTGCCGGTCTCGACCTGCGCGCCGATCTGTGCCGCGGTAGCGAAGTCGTTGGTCCAGATGCTTGCGGTCAGCCCATAGGGGCTGTCATTCATCAGGGCGATGGCTTCGGCGTCGTCTTTCACCGACATGATTCCGACGACCGGGCCGAAGGATTCCTCGGTCATCACCCGCATCTTGTGGTTGACGTTGACCAGCACCTGCGGGGCCAGGTAGGCACCGCCGTCATCGGCGGCGAAGTTTTTCGGGTCGATCAAGGGCTTGGCGCCCATGGCGACAGCCTCGGCGATCTGGTCGCGAACGACTTTTGCGAAGCGCTTGTTGGCCATCGGGCCAAGGGTGCTTTCCGCGTCGAAGGGGTTGCCGAGTTTCAGGGCATTGGTCCAGGCCACGGCCTTCTCGACGAAGGCCTCGTAGAGGTTGTGGTGGACATAGATCCGCTCGATCCCGCAGCAGCACTGGCCGGCGTTGAACATCGCGCCATCCATCAGCGTGTCGACCGCCGCATCAAGGTTGGCATCGGCGCGGACATATCCAGGATCCTTGCCGCCAAGCTCCAGCCCCAGGGGGGTGAAGGTGCCTGCCGCGGCGCGCTCCATCGCCTGACCGCCACCGACCGAGCCGGTGAAGTTGACGAAATTGAAGGCGCGGGCGGCAATCAGGGATTCAGTGGTGGCATGGTCAAGGACGACGTTCTGGAACACGTCTGCCGGCACGCCGGCCTCGTGGAAGGCCTGGGCAAGACGTTCGCCCACCAGCATGGTCTGGCTGGCGTGTTTGAGGACCACGGTGTTGCCCGCGATCAGAGCGGGAAGAAGGGTGTTGATCGTGGTCAGGTAGGGGTAGTTCCAGGGGGCCACGATGAAAACCACGCCCAAGGCCTCCCGCGCGATGTAGCGCTGGAAGGCGTTGGAGTTTTCAATCATGTGGGGCGCAAGGGTTTCTGCCGCGATCCCGGCCATATAGTCGGTGCGGGCGTTCACACCGCCATATTCGCCGCCAAAGCGGGTGGGGCGTCCCATCTGCCAGGCCAGTTCCTCGACGACGGTGTCTTTCATCTCGTTCAGGCGGGCAACCCCGGCCTTGACCAGCGCGATACGATCCGCGAGCGGGCGTGCGGCCCAGGGTTTTTGAGCGGCGCGCGCACGGGCGACGGCGGCCTTTGCGGCGTCGGAGGACAGCGGCATGCGTTCGGCGTAGACCGAGCCGTCGACGGGGGAAATCAGTTGGATGGGTTTCATGGTCGTGCCTCGGTCAGTTGTTCTGGTCGGCAGCATGGGCAATCTGCCCATTCTGGGGTCAGGCCCGTTCGAGCAGGCGTTTCAGTTCGAAATCCGTCACCACGCGGTCAGTCTCGCTGATCTCCCACTGTGCGGCATGGTGGTAGTGATCCACCACATCGTCACCGAACGCCTTGCGCAGCATGGCGCTGCCGTGCAGCGCGATGGCGGCTTCGCGCAGGGTATGGGGGATTTCGCGGATGCCTTTGGCGGCATAGGTGTCGCCGGTCAGTTCCGGCTCCAGTTCCAGCTTGTTGTCGATCCCGTCGAGACCTGCGGCCAGCAGGGCGGCGCAGGCCAGATAGGGGTTCACGTCGCTGCCCGGAATGCGGCATTCCACCCGCACCGCCTTGGTATGCACACCGCAGATGCGAAAGCCCGCGGTGCGGTTGTCGGCACTCCACACCGCCTTGGTGGGGGCGAACATGCCGACGCAAAAGCGTTTGTAGCTGTTGACGTAGGGCGCGAGGAAGGCAGTGATTTCCGTGGCATGGGCCAGTTGTCCGGCCAGGAAATGCTTCATCGTCGCCGACATGCCGTGCTGATCGGCCTTGTCGGCAAAGACGGGTTTGCCGTCCTTGGTCCACAGGCTTTGGTGGACGTGGCTGGACGACCCGGCCTTGCGGTGGTCGTACTTGGCCATGAAGGTCACCGACTTGCCCGCCGCATGGGCCATTTCCTTGACGCCCTCCTTGACGATCACATGGTTGTCGGCGGCATCCAGTGCGTCGGAGTAGCGGTAGTTCACCTCGTGCTGACCGGCATCGGCCTCGCCCTTGGTGTTCTCGATGGGGATGCCCGCGCCATAAAGCCCGTTGCGGACGGCGCGCATCATCCCCTCTTCCTTGGTGGTCTGGAAGATGTGGTAATCCTCGTTGTAGTTGCAGATCGGGTGCAGCGCCGACAACCCGCCGTCGCGCAGGTTTTCATAGGAGTTCTCGAAGATGTAGAACTCCAGCTCGGTCGCCATCATCGGCTCGAACCCCATCGCACGGGCGCGGGCGACCTGGGCTTTCAGGATCGCGCGCGGCGAAACCCGCACCGGCGTCTTGCCGTCATGTTCCAGTAGATCGCACAGGCAAAGGGCCGTTCCGGGCAGCCAGGGCAGGGGGCGCAGGGTGGCAAGATCGGGCTTCATCATATAGTCGCCATAGCCCTTTTCCCAAGACGAGGTCTTGTAACCGGGCACCGTGGTCATCTCCATGTCCACGGCCAGAATGTAGTTGCAGCAGTGCGTTTCCTCATAGCCGCCATTCACGAAGAAGGCGGCGTGAAAGCGCTTGCCCATCAGGCGGCCTTGCATGTCGATCGCTGCCACCAGAACGGTGTCGATCTCGCCTTCGGCAACGGCGGCTTTCAGGGCATCTAGGGTCATGGTACCGGGCATCTGGGCCTCATATCTCTTTTTCGGTTTCGGGGCGCGCCCTTGGACGGGCAAACAGCGGCAAGCGGCATCAGCCGCGCGCGCCGGCGCCTCCGAACTCGGGTTTTCGTGGCCAGCAATCGGCCCTGGCCTGGATACGGATCATTGTCTTTGCCGTTTCACGCGGGAAAGGACCGGGCACCCCATGCGCCCGGTCCGGTCTTGGTCGCAGGATGCGCGATCGGCGCATCCCGGTGGAAAGATCAGCCGTAGCGATAGGGTTGGCCGGCCTTGGTCATGGTCTCGTTGTACTTGCGGATGATGTCGACGATCTTGGCCTTCAGCGGGCTTTCGGCGGCGATCTCATCCCAGAACTTCTGCGCGGCCGCTTCGACCTTGGCATAGTCCTCGGCCGGAATCGTGGTCAGCGTCATGTCCGGCCCTTCGACCCGCAGCTTGGCCTCACCGGCCCAATACCACCACTGGCGATGGTAATGCGACTGGTCGAAGCAGGTCTTCAGCAGTTGCTGCAGATGCGGCGGCACGGCGTCCCAGCGCTCCATATTGGCGAAGAAGTGGCCAATCCAGGCGCCCGAGATGTTGCTGGTCAGGAAGTACGGCGCGACCTTGGACCAGCCACTGGTGTAATCCTCGGTGATGCCCGACCAGGCCAGACCGTCCAGCTCGCCCGTTTGCAGGGCAACCTCGACATCTTCCCAGGGCAGCGTCACCGGGATGACACCGAACTGGGTCAGGAACCGGCCTGCAGTCGGGAAGGTGAACACCTTCTTGCCGTTCAGATCGGCCAGCGAATTGATCGGCTCCCGCATGTTGAAGTTGCACGGATCCCACGACCCGGCCGAGATGTGCTTGATGCCCACCTTGGCGTATTCTTCCTTCCAGATCTCGTCCAGACCCCAGGTGTTGTACAGCGCAGGCACGTCCAGCGAATAGCGCAGCGCCAGGGGGAAGTAGCCGCCGAACACCGTTACCTCGGTGGGCGAGGCCATGGAATCGTCATCTGACTGCACCGCATCGATGGTGCCGTTTTGCATTGCGCGGAACAATTCACCCGTCGGAACCAGTTGGTCGGAGGTGTAGAGTTCAATCTCCATCTGGCCATTTGCGATGGTGTTGAACGCCTCGATCGCCCCTTTGCAGACCTCTTCGGCCAGCGCCGGACCGGCATAGGTCTGCAGGCGCCATTTGATCTTTTCCTGCGCGAGGGCGGGGGCTGCCAGACCGGCAGCCGCGGCGCCGATTGCGCCGGTGGTGATGAACTTGCGTCTTGTGGTCATTGCATTCTCTCCTTGTTGTGCCTTTTCAGGCGGTCTTTGCCCCGGTTCGGCCGGGGTCGGGTGTCTTTGTCAGTATCCCAGTACTTCTTGCGGCAACCATAGCGCCAGCTGCGGGAAAATCATCACCAGCACCAAGGTCAGCAACATCACCATCACGAAGGGAAACACCGAGCGGTAGATGATCGGCAGAGTATACTCGGCCGGGGCCATCGCCTTCATCAGAAAGAGGTTATAGCCAAAGGGCGGCGTCAGATAGGCGATTTGGCAGGTGATGGTATACAAGATGCCATACCAGACCAGATCGAACCCCAGTGTCTTGGCCAGGCTGACATAAACCGGGGCCACGATGACCAGCATGGCGGTGTCGTCCAGAAACATCCCCATGACCAGAAAGCTGAGCTGCATCAGGATCAGCACCTGCCACGGCCCCAGACCCAGATCCGACAGGAAAAAGTCCTGGATGGCGCGGCCTGCGCCAAGGCCATCGAACACCGCGCCAAACGACAGGGCGGCGGTGATGATCAGCATGAACATCACGGTGATGGCCAG
>JBATAV010000147.1:0-4779 GCA_049662025.1 Paracoccaceae bacterium
TTGTCGGCGTGATGATCGTCATCCGCCCGGGAACCGAGGGCTTTGACCGCTGGGCGCTGCTTGGGGTCGGGTCCGTCTTCTGCGTGGTGGTGCGCGATCTGGCAGTGCGGCCGTTGCAGGGGCAGGTGCCCTCGGCGTTGGTGGCCTTGGGGGCTGCGGTGGCGGTGGCGGTGATGGGCTGGGCGGGCACGGCGGTGCAGGGCTGGCAAGCCATGAGCGGGGCCGAGGCCGCCAAGGTCGTGGGCGCCGGGCTGTTCCTGATCGTGGGCTATATCTCGTCGGTCACGGCGATGCGGCATGGCGACATCGGGCTGGTCGCTCCGTTCCGCTATACCTCGCTTCTCTGGGCGATTTTCCTGGGCTACATGGCGTTCAGCAACCTGCCGGATGGCTGGACACTGATTGGTGCTGCGATCATCGTGGCGGCGGGGATATTCACCCTTCTGCGCGAACGGGCGCTGCGGCGTCGGGTGGCGCAAGGCGCCGGGACCGGCTGTTGACAACCCCCGCGACTCCCCCTATAGCCCGCTCAACTTGCCGCGCGGGTTACGACTCCGGGCAGGGACAGAGCGCTTGAAGTGGTCATGATCCGGGCTTCCCGCCCCGATCCTCTGGAAGTCCACCGCATCATCCCCGGACAGGGGATGGGAGCGGTGTTTGTGTTTTGCGATTCGCGCAAGACACGGTCGAGAAGCGGCGCCCCAAGGCAAAGGGGCGAGTATCGAAACGAGGAACGTGAATGCCGACGATTCAACAACTGATCCGGAAACCCCGGCAGCCGAACGTGCGGAAATCCAAGTCTCAGCACCTGGAATCCTGCCCGCAAAAGCGTGGGGTCTGCACCCGCGTCTACACCACCACCCCGAAGAAGCCGAACTCGGCGATGCGGAAAGTCGCAAAGGTGCGTCTGACCAACAGCTTCGAGGTCATCTGCTACATTCCCGGCGAAAAGCACAACCTTCAGGAACACTCGGTGGTTCTGATCCGCGGTGGCCGTATCAAAGACCTTCCCGGTGTGCGTTACCACATCCTCCGCGGCGTTCTGGATACCCAAGGCGTGAAAGACCGTCGTCAGCGTCGTTCGAAATACGGCGCCAAGCGTCCGAAGTGAGGAGATAACAGATGTCCCGTCGTCACGCCGCCGAAAAGCGCGAGATCCTTCCCGACGCCAAGTATGGCGACAAGGTTCTGACCAAGTTCATGAACAACCTGATGCTGGACGGCAAGAAGTCCGTCGCCGAAGGCATCGTCTATGGCGCGCTGGAGCGGGTTCAGTCCCGTCTGAAACGCGCCCCGATCGAGTGCTTCCATGAAGCGCTGGAAAACGTGAAACCCTCGGTCGAGGTGCGTTCGCGCCGCGTCGGCGGTGCCACCTACCAGGTTCCAGTCGAAGTCCGCATCGAGCGCCGTGAGGCGCTGGCGATCCGCTGGCTGATCACCGCTGCACGCAAGCGCAACGAGAACACCATGGAAGAGCGTCTGGCGGCCGAGCTTTCGGATGCCGTCAACAACCGCGGCACTGCGGTGAAAAAGCGCGAAGACACCCACAAGATGGCCGACGCAAACAAAGCGTTCAGCCACTACCGTTGGTAAGGGGTCATCATGGCACGCGAGTACCCGCTTAACCGCTATCGGAACTTCGGTATCATTGCCCACATCGACGCGGGCAAGACCACCACGACCGAGCGCATCCTGTTCTATACCGGCAAGTCCCACAAGCTCGGCGAAGTCCACGACGGCGCCGCAACGATGGACTGGATGGAGCAAGAGCAGGAACGTGGCATCACGATCACCTCGGCTGCGACCACCACCTTCTGGGAACGCACCATTGATCCGGGTCTGGATCACGCCGCGAAAGACAAGTACCGCTTCAACATCATCGACACGCCCGGCCACGTCGACTTCACCATTGAAGTCGAACGGTCGCTGGCCGTGCTGGATGGGGCTGTCGTGTTGTTGGACGGCAACGCCGGGGTCGAACCGCAGACCGAAACCGTCTGGCGCCAGGCCGATCGCTACAAGGTTCCGCGCATCGTGTTCGTCAACAAGATGGACAAGACCGGGGCCGATTTCTACAACTGCATCAAGATGATCAAGGATCGCACCGGGGCCATCCCGATGCCGGTCCAGATTCCGATTGGCGCAGAAGACAAGCTGGAAGGCATCATCGACCTGATCACCATGGAAGAATGGGTGTACCAGGGCGAAGATCTGGGCGCGTCCTGGGTCCGTCAGCCGATCCGTGCCGATCTGAAGGCGAAAGCCGACGAATGGCGCCACAACATGCTGGAACTGGCGGTCGAGCAGGACGACGCGGCGATGGAAGCCTATCTCGAGGGCAACGAGCCGTCGGTCGAAGTGCTGCGCGGGTTGATCCGCAAGGGTTGCCTGTCGATCTCGTTCATCCCGGTTCTGGCGGGCTCTGCGTTCAAGAACAAGGGCGTGCAGCCGATGCTGAACGCCGTCATAGACTTTCTTCCCAACCCGCTGGACGTGCCGCCCTACCTGGGCTTCAAGCCGGGCGACGAGACGGAAACCCGCAACATCTCGCGGTCGGCCGATGACGACCAGCCGTTCTCGGCGCTGGCGTTCAAGATCATGAACGACCCCTTCGTGGGCAGCCTGACCTTCACACGCATCTACTCGGGCGTGCTGGCCAAGGGCGACGCCATGCTGAACGCGACCAAAGAGCGCAAAGAGCGCGTTGGCCGCATGATGATGATGCACGCCATCGACCGCGAAGAGATCACCGAAGCCTACGCCGGCGACATCATCGCGCTGGCCGGCCTGAAAGAGACGACCACGGGCGATACCCTGTGCGATCCGCAGAAGCCGGTGGTTCTGGAAACCATGACCTTCCCGCAGCCGGTCATCGAGATCGCCGTCGAACCGAAGACCAAGGCCGACCAGGAAAAGATGGGCATCGCCTTGGCCCGTCTGGCTGCCGAAGACCCGTCCTTCCGTGTGGAAACCGATCACGAGTCGGGCCAGACCATCATGAAGGGCATGGGCGAACTTCACCTCGACATCCTCGTCGACCGCATGCGGCGCGAGTTCAAGGTCGAGGCGAATATCGGCGCGCCGCAGGTGGCCTACCGCGAGACGATCAGTCGGGCGACCGAGATCGACTATACCCACAAGAAGCAGACCGGCGGCACGGGCCAGTTCGCCCGTATCAAGCTGGAAATCACCCCGACCGAGCCGGGCGAGGGCTACTCGTTCGAAAGCCGGATCGTCGGTGGCGCGGTGCCGAAGGAATACATCCCCGGCGTCGAAAAGGGCATCAAGTCCGTCATGGACTCGGGCCCACTGGCCGGCTTCCCGGTGATCGACTTCAAGGTGGCACTGGTTGACGGTGCCTTCCACGACGTCGACTCTTCGGTCCTCGCCTTTGAAATTGCCACCCGTGCAGCCATGCGCGACGGCCTGAAAAAGGCTGGCGCGAAACTGCTGGAACCGATCATGAAGGTCGAAGTGGTGACGCCCGAGGAATACACCGGTGGTGTGATCGGTGACCTGACCTCGCGCCGGGGCATGATCAACGGACAGGACAGCCGCGGCAATGCCAACGTGATCAACGCGATGGTGCCCTTGGCCAACATGTTCGGCTACATCAACAACCTGCGCTCGATGTCGAGCGGCCGGGCGGTGTTCACCATGTCGTTCGACCATTACGACGCGGTGCCCGAGAACATCAGCCAGGAAATCCAGAAGAAATACGCTTGATCGGTGTGGCGGGTAGCTTGATTTTTGTTAGCAAAATTCAAGCCTGAACCCCGCCCTACCACCCCCGTAGGGCGGGGTTCACCCCGCCGCCCGTAACATCGAATGAGGAGTTGCCCAGATGGCAAAGGCAAAGTTTGAACGGAACAAACCGCACGTCAACATTGGCACGATCGGCCACGTTGACCATGGCAAGACGACGCTGACGGCGGCGATCACCAAGTATTTCGGCGAATTCAGGGCCTATGACCAGATCGACGGCGCGCCGGAAGAGCGGGCGCGCGGGATCACGATCTCGACGGCGCATGTGGAGTATGAGACCGAGGCGCGTCACTACGCCCACGTCGACTGCCCCGGCCACGCCGACTACGTCAAGAACATGATCACCGGTGCCGCCCAGATGGACGGCGCGATCCTGGTCTGTGCGGCCTCGGACGGGCCGATGCCGCAAACGCGCGAGCACATCCTGTTGGGTCGCCAGGTCGGCATTCCCTACATGGTGTGCTACATGAACAAGATCGACCTGGTCGATGACCCGGAACTTCTGGAACTGGTCGAGATGGAAGTGCGCGAGCTGTTCTCGTCGTACGAATACCCCGGCGACGACATTCCGGTGATCAAGGGCTCGGCCCATCAGGCGATGATCGGCGAGCGCAAGGACATCGGCGAGGATTCGATCCGTGCGCTGATGAAGGCGGTTGACGAGTATATCCCGTCCCCCGCCCGCGCCATCGACCAGCCGTTCCTGATGCCGATCGAGGACGTGTTCTCGATCTCGGGCCGCGGCACGGTGGTGACCGGCCGGATCGAGCGCGGCGTGATCAACGTTGGCGACGAAGTGGAAATCGTCGGCATCCGCGACACCAAGAAGTCGATCTGCACCGGTGTCGAGATGTTCCGCAAGCTTCTCGACCGTGGCGAGGCTGGCGACAACGTCGGCATCCTGCTGCGCGGCATCGACCGTGATGGCGTCGAGCGTGGCCAGGTGCTGTGCAAGCCGAAGTCGGTGAACCCGCACACCAAGTTCGAGGCCGAGGCCTATATCCTGACCAAGGA
>JBATAV010000148.1:0-2367 GCA_049662025.1 Paracoccaceae bacterium
CGCTAGGGAAAAGCGGCGGAACGCGAACGGATGCAAAGCCCATGGCCTATTTTCTTGGCGTCGACACCGGCGGCACCTACACCGATGCGGTGGTGCTGGACGAGGCGGAGAACCGCGTCCTTGGCAAGGCCAAGTCGTTGACCACCCGCGCCGATCTGGCGCTGGGTATCGGCGGCGCGGTCGATGCCGCGATTGCCGCCGCCGGGGTGCAGCCCGCCGACATCGCGCTGGTCTCGCTGTCGACCACGCTGGCGACCAATGCGCTGGTCGAGGGCCAGGGCGGCCGCGTCGCGTTGGTTTTCATCGGCTTTGATGAGGCTGACCTGACCCGCGGCGGTCTGACCGAGGCACTGAAGGGTGATCCGGTGGTTCGGTTCGCCGGTGGCCATACCCATGCCGGAACCGAGGCCGCGGCACTGGATCTGGACGCGCTTGAAACCGCCGTGGCAGCGCTTGGTCCCGAGGTCATGGGCTTTGCCGTCGCCGCCCGCTTTGCCACCCGCAACCCGTTGCACGAAATCGCCACGCGTGATGTCATCCGCCGGGCCACCGGCCGCCCCGTTACCTGCAGCCACGAACTTTCCGCCCAGCTGAATGGCCCCAAACGTGCCCTGACAGCGGTGCTGAACGCGCGCCTGATCGGCATGCTCGACCGTCTTGTCGCCGCCTGTGAACGCCACCTTGCCGCCATCGGCATCGACGCGCCCCTGATGGTGGTGCGCGGCGACGGGGCGCTGATCTCTGCCGCCATGGTGCGTGAGCGCCCGATCGAGACCATCCTCTCCGGCCCCGCCGCCAGCATCGTTGGCGCCCGCTGGCTGACGGGGGCGCAGAATGCGCTGGTCAGCGACATCGGCGGCACCACCACCGACGTGGCGATGCTGAAGGATGGCTTGCCCGAGATTGATCCGATGGGCGCCCGCGTCGGCGGCTTTCGCACCATGGTCGAGGCGGTGGCGATGCGCACCACCGGCCTTGGTGGCGACAGCGAAGTGCATCTGTTGCAGGTGGGCCTGAGCGGTGGCCTGCGGCTGGGCCCGCGCCGGTTGATTCCGGTGTCGCTGCTGGCGGTGGACAATGGCCCGATGGTGCATGCGGCGCTGAACCGCTGGCTTTCATCTGACAAGATCGGCGATCTGGACGGCCGCTTCGTGCTGCCCATGGCCGGTCAGATCGGTGGCCTCAGCAGTCGCGAAGAGGCCGTGCTGGCGCGCATCACCAAGGCCATGCCAATGGCCGATGCCCTGACCTCGCGGCTGGAAGTGGCGTCGCTGGAACGGCTGGTGGCGCGCGGGCTGGTGATGATTTCCGGCGTGACGCCGTCGGACGCCAGCCATGTTCTGGGCGGGCTGGAGGCCTGGGATGGCGCGGCGTCGGAAAAGGCGCTGCAACTGATGGCGCGCCGCCGCACCGGTGCGGGCGACCGCTTTGCCGCTGCGCCCGAAGCGCTGGCGCAGATGATTGTCGATCAACTGACCGGGCAAACCGTGGATTGCCTGCTTGAGGCGGCTTTTGCCGAAGACCCCGCCTTTGCCGGCGAAGACCCGGTCGCCCTTGCCGCGCATCGGCTGACCGCAGCAGGCCTGTCGCGGCATTGGGGGATCATCGAGATCAACGCCCGGCTGGCGGTTCCGGTGATCGGGCTTGGCGCCTCGGCCCCGTTCTATTACGGCGCGGTGGGCGAAAGGCTGGGCTGCGAGATGATCCTGTCGGAGCATGCCGGCGTGGCCAATGCCATCGGTGCCGTGGCGGGCCAGGTCAGCCAGCGGGTTGCGGGCATGATTTCTTCGCCCGGCGAAGGGCGCTTTACCGCGCATCTGCCCGACGGCCTGCAACACTTCACTGACCCAACTGCCGCCCTTGCCGCCCTGGAATCCGTGTTGCGTCTCGAGGCCGAAACCCGCGCCCGCACCGCCGGGGCGGTGGACCTGCGGGTGACCGTCGCCCATGATCTTCGTCAGGCATCGGTGGAAGGCCGCGCGATGTTCATCGAGGCGACGGTGACCGTGACCGCCAGCGGGCGCCCCCGCGTGGCGCATGACCGCGCCGCGGAATAGGCCTTGACCTTGGCTGGCGCTGCTTCTATTCCGCCAAGCCGTGGCTAGGTAGCTCAGTTGGTTAGAGCATGCGACTCATAATCGCAGGGTCGGGGGTTCGAGTCCCCCCCTCGCCACCATTTAAATCCTTCAATTCGTTGAATTGAAACGGAAATCTTAGAGATTCTCGGGTTTGTTCCCCCGATTTTCCCGCCGATGTATTCCGGCAAGCCGCGTTTTCGTCTTCAGACCAGCGTCTTCGTTCCAGTCAGCACGCCTTAGGTCGAATCATGCAAGGATGAAGCTGTGCCGAACATTCACCTGCCGGCCG
>JBATAV010000149.1:0-8102 GCA_049662025.1 Paracoccaceae bacterium
TATCAGAAATTGCAGGTCGACAATCGCGTCGCGCTATCGGCCAAGGTCAACGCCACCGCCTGACCGCGCCCCGGCAGCTTTGTCACACAGGCTTCACAAAAGCCCAACACAGCGGTCACACACCGCCGCTACCAAAGGCGCAGGCCAGATCTTCCGGCCCTGACCCCAGGTAGGAATGCCCATGAACCCCCTGATGATCACCGCTTCGGCCCTCGTCATCGGCGCAATCTTCGCCAGTGCCGCCCTGGCGCGCGACACCGTCCAGATCTCCGGTTCCTCGACCGTGCTGCCCTATGCCACCATCGTGGCAGAATCCTTCGGCGAGAACTTCGACTTCCCCACCCCGGTCGTTGAAGGTGGCGCTTCGGGTGCCGGCCGCAAGAAACTGTGCGAAGGTGTCGCCGACAAAACCATCGACATCGCCAACTCCTCCTCGCGCATCAAGCAGTCCGACATCGACCTTTGCGCCCAGAACGGCGTGGCCGGCATCATCGAGGTCCGCATTGGCCATGACGGCATCGTCTTCGCCTCCGACCTGAACCGCGCCGAATTCGCCTTCACCCCCCGACGATTGGTACAACGCGCTGGTCGCCAACCCGAACAAGACCTGGGCCGACGTGAACCCCGCCCTGCCCGCGCAAGACATTCTGGCCTTCATCCCCGGAACCAAGCACGGCACCCGTGAGGTGTTCGACATCAAGGTGCTGGAGGCAGGCTGCCAAGCCATCGACGTCTTCGGTCTGTCGGTCTACCAAAACAACACCGACAAGCTGCGCGTCGCCCCGATGTCGGGCATCCTGCCCTCGGTCGAAACCATCGCCTCGGGCGCATATCCGGTGTCGCGTCCGCTGGACTTCTACGTCAAGACCCAACACCTCGACGTGATCCCCGGCCTGCAGGAATACATCGACTTCTTCGTCTCCCACGACATGACCGGCCCGAACGACCCGCTCACCGCCTATGGTCTGGTCTCGGACCCGGACCTGGCAAAGACGCAAGAGATGGTCGCCCGTACACCCAAAGGCCCGCTGATCCCTGGCATCGCGGCAATCGGCTCTGCACTGGCCGGAACGGCGCTTTCCATCCGTCGCATCACCCGCGATCAGCGCGCCCGCAACAGCGTCGAAGACATCATCAAAGCCATGCTGTTCGGCTGCTCGCTGATCGCTTTGGCCACCTTCTTCGGCATCGCCGCCTCGTTGCTGTTCGAAAGCATCCATTTCTTCCAGCTCTACCCCGCCGCCGATTTCTTCCTGTCCCCGACCTGGAATCCCAGGTTCGGCGGCGGGTCCGCCCTTGGCCTCTGGCCACTGCTTTGGGGCACGCTTTACGTCTCTGTCATTGCCCTTCCGGTCGCGGTTCCGACCGGGCTGATGGCGGCCATCCACCTGTCGGAATACGCCAGTCGCCGCACCCGCGCCGTTGCCTAACCGGCAATCGAGATGCTGGCCGGCTTCCCCACTATCGTCTACGCCTCCGCGCCCTGATCCCCGTCGGCCCGGCCTTGCGCGACTGGTTCGCCCAACCGCTTGGCCTTGGCGCGTCGTCGCCCTCGGTGATGACCGCCAGTCCGGTGATGGGCATCAAGCTGGTCCCCGTCGTCACATCGCTGTCCGACGACATGATGAACGCCGTGCCGCAGGCCCTGCGCGACGGCTCCTACGGCCTCAGCGCCACGCAATCGGAAACCGGTCCGCCAGGTCGTGATGGGCGCCGGGGCTGCCGCCAGGCATGACTTGAACCCGTTTCAGGCGATGTCCACGATCACCGTCAAGATGGTCAGCCAGCTCACCGGCAATACCGAATTCGCCTCGCCAGAAACGCTCGTCGCTTTTGCGCTGGCGCTGAACCTGCTGGCCCTGACCATCGTGCGCAAATACCGCGAGCAATACGAATGACCAACCGCCGCCGCTTCCTGCACGCCAATGCCCGGACCCGCCGTCGCAACGCCCCCGAGCGCCGCTTCCGCACCTATGGCTTGGCCGCCATTTCAGTCTCTATTCCTGCCCTTCTCGTGCTTCTCACCTCGGTCCTTGGCAACGGCCTGGGCGCGCTCCGACAAACCTTCATCACCCTCCTCATCCCGCTTGACGCCGCTGTGTTGAATGCATCCGGCACCCTCGCCCCCGAAGCGATGAAGAAGGTCACCACCATCGGTTACGCCCGACTGATCCAGTCGGCCCTAGCCGACGCCATCGCCGAAAACGCCCTCTCCAACGAGGGGCTGACCGTCAAGCAGATCTCCGGCCTCCCGTCGCAAGAGGCCCCGGCGACCCTGCGCAACACGGTTCTGGCCAACCCCGCTGGTCGGCACCATGCCGACCGTCACGCTTCTGGCAAACGGTCGGGTGGACGGTTGCTTCAAGGGCCGCGTCAGCCTGCAAAGCGCTGCACTCGACAGCAACATCTCGACCGAACGACTGCGGCTGGCCGATGATCTGCGCAAGGCGGGCCTTCTCTCCGTCTCGTTCAACCCCGGCTTCCTGACCGGCCCCGACGCATCCGACCTGCGCCCCGAAGCCGCAGGCCTTGGCATCGCCATCCTCGGTTCGGCCTAGATGATGATCCTTGTGCTTGTGCTGGCCCTGCCCACCATCATCATCGCCACCCGCGCGCTGAAGGCGGTGCCACCTTCGATCCGCGATGCCGTGCTTGGGGTGGGGGCATCAAGAATGCAGGCGATCTTCCACCATGTCCTGCCGCTGGCCATGCCCGGCATTCTTACCGGCGCCATCATCGGCCTCGCACAAGCCCGCAGTGAAACCGTACCCTTGCTGCTGATCGGCATGGTCGCTTTCGTCAAGGAATACCCCGACGCCCCGCCCGAAGGCTTTTTCGACGCCGCCTCCGCGCTGCCGGTGCAGGTCTACAACTTCACCACCCGCGGCGACCCCGCCTTTGTCGAACGCGCCTCGGGCGCCATCATCGTGCTGCTGGCCTTCCTGATCACCATGAATGCCGCCGCCATCCGCCGCCGCCGGTTCGAGCGCCGCTGGTAAGCCCGAAAGCCATTGAACATGAACGCCATCGCATGCACGGCCTGACCCGAAACAAGGCCGACCTGGACGAGGTGGTCGAACGATCCCTGCGACGCGCCGCCCTCTGGGACGAGGTGAAAGACCGCCTTGCCGCCCCCGGCACCGGTCTGTCCGGCGGCCAACAGCAGCGTCTCTGCATCGCCCGCGCTGTCGCCACCGGCCCCGAAGTGCTGCTGATGGACGAACCCTGTTCCGCCCTTGACCCCATCGCCACCGCTCAGGTCGAGGCCCCGATCGACGACCTGCGCAGCCAGTTTTCCGTGGTCATCGTCACCCATTCCATGCAGCAGGCCGCGCGCGTCAGCCCGAAGGCCGCCTTCTTCCACCTCGGCCATCTGGTCGAATACGGCGACACCACGCAGGTCTTCACCACCCCGCAAGACCCGCGCACCGAAAGCTATATCACCGGCCGCATCGGCTGGCGTCCGGCTCAGCCGCCGAAGCCCGGTTCCCCAAGCACCCAGCGAACCCGCTCGATCAGCGCCGGAATGGCGTTCGGCTGGGCCAGAAAAGTGGCGGTCGGCATCATCTCATACCGCTGGCCTTCCCGGCCGAAACGTATGGCCGCAATTTCCTCCGCTGCCAGATGCCCAGCAAAGAACACGCCCGGCAAAGCCGCGCCGGTCATCGACGGCCATTCGCGCCGAAGGGTCAGCCGCCCGTGCCCCAGCCGCAGGCCGAATTCCTCCTCCAACTCGCGCAACAGACACTGTTCCGGCGTCTCCGCCCCCTCGCGCCCACCGCCCGGCAGATCCCACATGGCCGGCCAGGGCAGTCCGGGCCGGTCGTCGCGCAGATGTGTCAAAAGGCGGCCTCCGCAAAACAGGGCCGCCTTTGCGCCGACAAAGTCGAAAGTCCCCCGGTCAGGGACTGTCATTGATGTCGCGGTCCCAGACCTTCACCTGGTTGTCGCGCACCCCCATCACCCGCCGCAGCCCCAACCAGGCCAGTACCGAGGCGACTGCAAAGATCAGAATCAACAGCGGCAGCGACGCCGTCAGCCCCAGCCCGGCCATCACGCCGGTAAAGACCGCGCCAATGGCAAATCCCAGAAAGATGAAACCCGGTATCACCACTTCCAGAATGCCCAGAACGAACCCCAGGACAACCCAGGCCCACCACACGGTCCAGATATGTTCCGGCATGTTATGCCTTTCCTTTCAACATCTTGAAGGCATCCCCAAAGGCCTCGAGCGCATTTGCCGGAATCAGGATCGTCTGCTTGCCCTGCCCCGAGGCCACCGCCTGCAACGCTTCCACCTGCTTCAGCGCCACCTGGAATTGTGCCGCCTCCAGCCCGTTTTCCTTGATCGCCACGGCGATCACGCTGGTCGCATAGGCCTCGGCATCCGCCGTCAACCGCCGCGCCTTCGCCGCCTGATCGGCCGAGTAAAGATCGGCGTCCGCCGCCAGTTCGACCGACCGCTTCTTGCCCTCGGCCTCCATCACCTGCGCGCGGCGCGCGCGTTCGGCGTTCAGCTGCTGCAGCATCGCGGCACGGGTTGCCTCGTCCAGACTCACGTCCAGAATCTCGGCCCGCGTCACCTCGACGCCCCAATCATCGACCATCGCCGTCACCTGCTCGCGCACCCGTTCGATCAGTTGCGCCCGGTTCGACTGCACCTGATCCAGTTCGATCTTGCCGATCTCGGACCGGACGATCCCGGCAACTGTCGTCGCAATCGCGCCGTCCACATCGCGGATGCGGTAGACGGTCTTTTCAGGCTCTGTCACGCGGTAAAAGACCGATGTTTCCACCTTGACCAGCACGTTGTCGGCCGTGATCGCATCCTGGCTGGCGATCGGCAGCTGGCGCTCAAGCACGCTCACCTTATGGGCAATCCGGTCCAGGAACGGCACCACAAAGTTGATCCCCGGCCCCAGCACGCTGCGCAGCCGGCCGAACCGCTCGACCACATGCTTTTCGCTTTGCGGAACGATCCGCACGCCCAGAAAAATGCAGATGATGATGAATGCGGCAATGGCAAGGAACACCGCGTTCCCGCCGAGAATATTCTGAAAATTCATGCCTGGCCTCCTGCCGGAAATGGCCCTGTGCGGGCGGTGCGAACAATCTGGCCTCAGTTGCCGCCCCGCGCAAGGGGCCTCGCCCATTCGGCGGGTCTTGAATCCTCGCGCTCCGCCGTGTTCCACTGCCCGCAAAGGAAGGCCCCATGCCCAAGCCCCGCATCGACCTGAACGCAGACCTAGGCGAAGGCTTCGGAAACGATGCCGCGATGTTGTCGCTGGTAACCTCGGCCAATATCGCCTGCGGTGGCCATGCCTCCGATCCCGATCTGATGCTGAAAACCCTCCGCCATGCTGCTGCGCGCGGCGTGACTATCGGCGCCCATCCCGGCTATCCCGACCGCGCCAATTTCGGCCGTGAAGTCATCCCGATGGCGCCCGCGTCGATCACCAATATGGTCGCCGCGCAGATCGGCGCGCTTTTCGGCTTGGCCGGTTTGGCAGGCGTTCGCGTCTCCTATGTCAAGGTCCATGGCGCGCTGGCCAACCTTGCCGCCGACCACCGCGGTGTTGCCGACGCCATCGCCACGGCGGCCAAATCCGCGGGCCTGGCCCTCCTCGCCATTTCCGGGACCGAACTGCAGGCCGCAGGCCAAGCCGCAGGCATCCCGACCTTCGCGGAGATCTTCGCCGACCGCGCCTATCTGGCGACCGGTCGCCTGGTGCCCCGCAGCCACCCGGAGGCGATGATCCACGACCCGAAACAGGCTCTAACCCGGCTGATTTCCTTTCTGGATACCGGTCTGATGCCGGTGATCGACGGCCCGCCGATTCACCTTGCCGCTCAATCCATCTGCATCCACGGCGACAGCCCCGGCGCTGTAGCCATGGCCCGCACCTTGCGCGATGGCCTGTCTGCCCATGGCCTGATGCTGGCGCCGTTCCAGCCATGACGCCGCGCTTCCTGCCCGTTGGTGATTGCGCCCTGATGGTGGAATTCGCCGCCGCCCTTGACCCCGCCGCCCATGCCGCCGTCCTTGCCCTTGACCGCGCGCTGACCGTCGCGCCCTTTGCAGGCTTCACCGAATCCGTCCCGGCCTTCGTCACCCTGCTGGTGGCCTTCGATCCGCTTCGCACCGACCACACCGAAGCTGAATCCCACCTGCGCGCCCTGCTTTCGGCCGAAACAGAGACTTTTCCAGCCCCGCAAACCCACGACATCCCGATCACCTACGACGGCGCGCCCGACCTGGCCGAGGCTTCCGCCCGCACAGGCCTCTCCCTCGCTGCCGTCGCCGCAACCCATCAATCGGTCACCTACGAGGTGGCAATGTACGGTTTCGCCCCCGGCTATGCCTATCTTTCCGGCCTGCCCGTCGCGCTGCACCTTGACCGCAAGCCCGCGCCCGTCCGCAACGTGCCCGCTGGCAGCGTCATCATCGCCGGCGGCATGTGCCTGATCACCACGCTGACCATGCCCACCGGTTGGTGGCGCATCGGCCACAGCCCTGCCCGCATCCTGACTGACGATCCGGACCATCCCTTCCTGTTCGCCGTCGGCGACCGCATCCGCTTTCACGTCCCGCAAGTCACTCCATGACCGCAGTGTTCGAGGTTCTCCGCGCCGGCCCACACGTCACCTTTCAGGATGCCGGCCGCCCCGGCCTGATGCGCTTTGGCGTCCCCGCCTCCGGCCCGATGGACCGCAAAGCCCTGGCCATCGCCAACACCGCCCTTGGCAACCCCCCCGGCACGACCGGGGTCGAGGTCTCGCCCGGCGGCCTTTCGCTTCTTTGCCGACAGGGCCCCATCACCCTTGCCATCGCTGGTGGCGGCTTCATCGTTACCCGCAACGATACCCGCGTCGGCTCATGGACCATCCTCACCCTGCAGTCCGAAGACCGGCTGACCCTTCGCCCCGGCCCCTGGGGCAGTTGGTGCTGCATCGCATTTGCCGGGAGGATTCAGTCCCGAACATGGCTGAGAAGTGCAGCCACCCATGCGATCTCGGGCCTTGGCGGCGGGGCGCTGGCCGTGGGTCGTACGATCACCATCGACAACCCCCGCCGCGAACCCGAAGGCCCCATCCCCTGCCCGGTCTGGGCAAGGCCGCGCCAGCGGATCAGCGTCATCCTCGGCCCGCAAGACCGCCACTTCGCGCCGGAAACGGTTGAGACCTTCCTCTCCACCCCATTCCGCCTGACCTCCGCCTTCGATCGCATGGGCCTGCGCCTGTCCGGCCCGCCGCTGCCGCCGGAAAATGCCCTCGGCATTCCCTCGCAGGCCGTCACCCGCGGCGCGGTGCAGGTGGCTGGCGACGGCGTGGCCACCGTGCTGCTGGCCGATCACCAGACCACCGGCGGCTATCCCAAGATCGCCACCATCCTTGCCGATGATACCGATGGCCTGGTCCAGCTGCGTCCGGGCAACGCGCTGGCCTTCACCGCAATTTCCCCCATCCGCGCCGTGGCGCTTGCGCGGCAACGCGACGCCACCTTCCACCGCTGGCTTGCCAGTCTTGCCGACCGCCGTCGGGCCGGCCGCAAATGACCGCCCCCGCCAAGGGCCGTGGAAACTCAGGGACCGGATGCCACACCGAGGGTCGCAACCGTCTCTGGCCCTGCCGAAAGCGGGCGCAACCAGGCCATTCCGCCGCGCCAACAAAGGCCACATCGCCGGGCCTGTCGCCGAACGGTGGCACCTTCCACCTGCCGCGGCTTCCGGCTAGGTTGACGCGCGAACCCTGAAACAGAGGCCCCCATGACCCAGCGTCTTCACCTCGTCTTCGGCGGAGAGCTAGAAAGCCCGCAAAAGAACGCCTTCCGAGATGTCTCGCAGATCCACATCGTCGGCATGTTTCCCGACTATGCCTCGGCGTTCCGCGCCTGGAAGGCCGAAGCCCAGCGCACCGTCGACAATGCCCATATGCGCTACTTCATCGCCCATATCCACCGCCTGCGCGACGAAGAGATCCCCGCCTCGCCAACCGAGGAAATGGGCTGATCGGCGCGCGCGCCGGGTTTGGCCCTGACCCATGGCACTGAAACTTGGCCTCACGCTCTACAGCCTCGGCCACCGGCGCGAGGCGGGCAAGGA
>JBATAV010000150.1:0-2381 GCA_049662025.1 Paracoccaceae bacterium
TGAACGAACCTGCAACAAACCTGCGTCGCGCCCGCGACGCCGCGAGGATGCTGTGAGCATCTATCGCTTCGGCGCCGATCTGGCGGTGTCGGCGAGCCTGCCCAAGCACGCCGCGCGCGCGCGCGAGGCGGTCAAGGTTGGCGTGCTGGCGCCGCTGACGGGCGACGCTTCGACCTGGGGGCGCCCGGGATTCGAGGGATGCCGGATCTGGGCTGATCGGCTCAATGCCGACGGCGGCCTGCGGATCGGCGATCAGCGCCGTCGGGTTGAGATCATCGCCTATGACGACCAGTATGACCCGGCCCGCGCGTTGCTGGGTGCCAAGCACCTGGTGCTGGAGCAGGGCGTCAAGATCATCCTCATGCTGGGCGGTGATACCGTTCCGGCGATCAGCGACTTCCTGACCCGGTCGCGGATGCTGGCGACCACGCTGCTGCCGAGTGACCTGTCGCCGGACATGCCCTATCTCATCGCGCCCTGCGAGGTGCACCCAATCTATGTCGTGACGGGCGTCGACTGGTTGGCCGAAAACCGGCCCGAACTGCGGCGTGTGGCTCTCTGTGCACAACGCGACGCGCTCGGGCTGCCCTCGCTCGCCACCTACCGGGCCGCCTTCGAGGCGGCGGGAATGAGCGTTGTAAAGGAACTCCTCTATACCGGCGCGCCGGAGGATCCTGACGTCATGGTCGATGCACTGCTGAGCGCCGAGCCCGACATCCTCTGCTGGGACACCGCCTACGAACCATTCGTCCACGCCCTGACCGAGGCGGCCTACCGCAAGGGCTTCAAGGGTCAGATCCTGTCCTGCACCTGCGACAACTATCCAGCGCTCATTGACCGAACAAGCCGCGAGTTCATGGAGGGCTTCATCTTCCAGTTCCCGGATTTTGACGATCCGGCGCTGAACGATCCCAAGGTAGATTTCCCGCGCCCGGCCGAGTTCTACGCCGAATTCAACCGTCGCTTTCCGGGCGAGTGGAGCGCGGTGTCGTGGGAGTATTGTGCGATCCTCGAGATGTGGCGCAAGGCGGTGGAGCGCATTCAGACCGTCGAACCGACGGTGGTACTGTCGGCGATGAAGCTGGGCGGCATTGGTCGCAATGTGTTCGGCGAGGCGCGATGGTGGGGGCGCGCGCTCTTCGGTGTCGACCACGCGCTGGTCGGCTCCTGGCCGGTAGTCCGTATTCGCGACGGGCGCGCCCGGATCGCCGAATTTCGCTCGATTCTCGGCTGGTGGGAGATGCACGGCGACCTGCTACTGCGGCACATGCGGGCCTGCGGTCAGATGTGGGACCAGCGATTGGAACGGCAGGCCAGCGGCGCGTCCACATTCGAGGATCACGCGCCGCGCATCAGGTCCTGATGGAACTCAGCCAACAACAGTCGCGTGAATTCGACGGCCGATTCGATGTCGCGGCTCTCAATGGCCTCGCAGAGTGAATGGTTCTGTAGCTTGTATTCCCTGATCCGTGCCGGCGTCAGGCGCCGCCGCCGCTGCACCGACCAGCCGGCGTCGCTGTTGACGCGGTTGATCATCGTGTAGATCGCCACAAGGAGCGGGTTGTGCGTGCCCTCGGCAAGCTGCATCCGGAAAGAATCATCGAGCGCCGAGAACCTTTCGCCGTCGACCGTGACCTGGTCGATCTCGGACTGTGTGTCCTTGATTCTCTGGATGTCGCGCGAAGTCATGTTGAGCACGGCGAGGCGGGCAATCTCGGGCTCGATGATCGAGCGGACGACGCCAAGTTCCAGAGGACTGGTGATGTCTCCGATCTCGCTGAGGTCGAGTGCGTTGGGTCGCTTCGGCGCGGAAGTCGTGGGCGAATCGGCCTTCGGCACGGGCCGGTAGGTGACCACCGAGCCGCTGCCGACGCGGCGCTGGATGATCCCGAAATGCTCGAGCAACCCCAGCGCCTGACGGACCGTGTTGCGCGACAGGCCGTGCTGCTCGGACATCAATCGCTCGGCCGGGAGGCGGGTTCCGAAACTATGTGAGCCGCATACGATCTCGGCGAACAGGGTGTCGGCCAGTTGCCGCGTCTTGGCAGAAACCGGCTTGCGTATCTCTCCGTCCGCATCCCAAGGCGGGGAAATTGGCCGCCTCATGATTCTCTGCCCCCGTGGACGGGCCTCACTGATGTCCGGATGAGGGCATGATCGCAGCCGAACCGGGCGAAAAGCGGCTGGCACCCGGTCCGGAACTGGCTTGTCTGCAAGAACGGCACGAGAGGTCCAGTCATTGGTTCAATCCTTCAAACACCTGAAATCACCACCTGATTCGCGAATGAATAGACCAGTTATGCCCAAAGAACACCAATCACACCCTGAAATCAACTAAACTAACAACTTTATGTCGTTTGTGTTGAGATTGGCGCAACTTT
>JBATAV010000151.1:0-1566 GCA_049662025.1 Paracoccaceae bacterium
CTCGATCCCGGCGCTTGCGGCGGATATGGACAGCTGAGCCGGCATCGTCCGTTCATCGACGCCCTCATCGGGGATCAAGAGCTGACGGACGCGGCCGCTGACCGGATGAAAGGTGATTCGCCGCGCCTGAGTGCCGCCCAGGCTTTCGGCCGTGCAGGGAATGCCTTCGGTGCGCAGGAAGTTGCGAGCGAACTCGGCATTCGAGGCGCCGATGTCCGGCAGATTGACGACGATCTTGGCGCCGCCGAACAGCTTGGCCTTCAACGCCTCGCGCCGCGCGCCGGCCCGCAAGAGGCCATTGATCAGCATCTCCATCGCGTGGACACCATAGCGGTTGTCGCGGCTGGAAGAATTGCCCTGGGCCTGCGCCAGCAGGAAATGGTTCATGCCGCCGATCTGTTTGCCTTCATCCCAGATACAAGCCGCAACGCAGGAGCCGAGGATGGTCGACAGGGTCTCGTCAGGGCTGGAAGAAACGTGGAATTCGCCCTGAATAACCTGAATCGTGCGGGTGTCGGGACGAGTCATCGCCCGGCCACCTCGGAGGAACGATCAGAGCAGCGGGTCAGCAGTTCCGCCCCGATGCGGTCGAGCGGCAGGCGAAGCTGCGCCGCACCGATTTCCCAGGCGGCACGGGGCATGCCATAGACGACCGAGGTTGCCTCGTCCTGCGCGATGGTGCTGGCGCCGGCCTGACGCAACTCCAGCATGCCCTGCGCGCCGTCCCGGCCCATACCGGTCAGCAGCGCTGCCGTGACCGATCGGGCAAAGCCCCTGGCCGAACGGAACAATTCATCGACCGAGGGCAGGTGACCCGAGACGGGATCGCCCGGCGTGACTTGCGCTTTGGGCGGCGTTCCGGGTTGCAGTCGCAGATGGCCCCCGCAGCCTGCGCCTACGACGATGATGCCCGGTTGCATCGCGACTCCGGTCTGTGCGGGAACCACCTTGGCTGCGCAGCAGCGATCCAGCAGACGGATCAGGCTGTCCGAGAAGGCCGATCCGGTGTGCTGGACAATGGCCGTCGGCGGACAGTCCGCCGGAAACACCGACAATACCCGCAACAAGGCGTCGATTCCCCCGGTGGATGACCCGATCAGGATGAAACGGTCCGGGCGGGTGCGCGTGGCCAGGACCGGGGCGGATCGCATCGGTTGGGCCACGGCGCCGGTGGATGGATGCGACAGGGCCGCGCGGATCTGCGCCATCATCGCCGTCACCGATTGCGAAGGGTCAAGCACCGGGGCTTGGGAATAAGGGCCGGAGAGATCCGGATCAGAGGCGATTCGCATCCAGGCGATGCCCATGACCCGGAACATCGCCAGCAGCCCCTCGAAATCCGGATGCCGGATCAGCTCTGCTCCAAGGATGACCAGCTTTGGCTCCTGCTGTTCCACCAGCACATAGGTGCCCGACAAATCGCCGGCTTGCCCGCAGAGACTGAGGCCAGGCTCGGCACTCAGCTCTCGTTTTAGGCGTGACAGGGTAAGCGGGCTGGTTGTGGCGATGACGGTTGCTATCGGGCTCATGGCGAAAGCCTTGAATGAAAGGGGGTGGGGACGAGGC
>JBATAV010000152.1:0-5577 GCA_049662025.1 Paracoccaceae bacterium
GGCCATCGCGGGGGCGGCGCTGTTTGCCGGGGATGCGGCGATCACGCCGGCGATCTCGGTGCTGTCGGCGGTTGAAGGCATGGGCCTGGTGCTGCCCGCGCTGGAGACCTTTGTCATCCCGGTGACCATGGGCATCCTGATCGCGCTGTTTGCCGTGCAGCGGCGCGGCACTGCCAGCGTGGCGCTGCTGTTCGGGCCGATCACCGCGATCTGGTTTCTGGCGCTGGCCGGGATGGGGCTGTGGCACATGGTCGAGACGCCCTGGGTCGTCTCGGCCTTCAGTCCGATCTGGGGGGGCATGTTCCTGTTTGGCCATCCCGGCGTGGCCTTCGTGGTGTTGGGGGCTGTCTTTCTGGCGGTGACCGGGGGAGAGGCGCTCTATGCCGACCTTGGCCATTTCGGGCGCAAGCCGATCATCGCGGCCTGGTTCATCCTGGTCTTTCCCGCGCTGGTGCTGAACTATCTTGGCCAGGGCGCGCTGGTGCTGGCGCACCCCAAAGCCGCGGCGGGTTCGTTCTTTGCCATGGCGCCGGGTCATGCCTTGCCGGTGCTGGTGGTGCTGGCCACGGCGGCGACAGTGATTGCCAGCCAGGCGGTGATTTCGGGGGCCTTCTCGATGGCGCGCGGGGCGGCGCAGTTGGGTATCCTGCCCCGCATGCGCATCCGCCACACCGCCGAGGGGCAAAGCGGCCAGATCTACATCCCTTCGGTCAACTGGCTGCTGCTGGCGGGGGTTTTGTGGCTGGTGAATTCGTTCCGGTCCTCGGGCGCGCTGGCCTCGGCTTACGGTATCTCGGTGACGGGGACGATGGTGCTGACCACGGTGCTGGGGGTGCTGTACCTGATCCGTTCGGGGCGGATGCGGGCCCCTGCGGCGCTGGCGCTGGCGCTGCCGGTGGCGGCGATCGAATGGGTGTTCCTGGCCTCGAACCTGTCCAAGGTCGACGATGGCGGCTATGTGCCGCTGATCGTGGCCAGCGTGGTGGGCCTGGTCATGGCCGCCTGGTGGCGCGGCGCGCAGGCGGTGCGGGTGCGGGTCCACAAGCTGGCGGTGCCGGTCGGCAGTTTCGTGCGGGCGATGCGCGGATCTTCGGTCAACGTCATTCCCGGCACCGCCTTCTTCCTGTCGGACGACCCCGAAATCGTGCCCTCGGCGCTGTTGCACAACCTCAAGCACAACCGGGTGCTGCACGAACAGACCGTGTTCCTGACGGTCGAGGCGCTGCGCGTGCCCTATGCCACCGCCGGAGAGCGTGCCACGGTGCGGCCGCTGGGCGGCGCCTTCCTGACGGTGACGCTGCGCTTTGGCTTCATGGAAACGCCGAATGTCAGCCGGGCCATGATCCACGCCCGCCGCGCCGGGCTGAAGTTTGATGTCATGGCCTCGACCTTCTTTCTGGGGCGGCGGCGGGCAGTGGCAACCGGCCAGGGGCTGGAACTGCTGCTGGACCGGCTTTACGTCGCCATATCGCGCTTTGCCGCCGACCCGACCGATTTCTACCACCTGCCGCGCGACCGCGTGGTGGAACTGGGCGAACGGGTCGCGATCTGAGCGGGAGCGGGTGACCTCAAACGAAAACACTCGGAAATTCTGACATTCGCGTGAACCGGCTGACACAATGCCTTTGTAAAGACGGATCCGGGGACATCTGGCGTTAAGCTGATCAGGGCATGGTCTTGCACGCAAGGCCAGATGAGCCTAGATTACGCGGTCCCCGGGGGCTGATGGCACCGGGGTTTCAACAGGGGGCAGAGATGAGCACCTATACCAACCTTCCCGCACCCAGCCCTGAACAGGGGCTGAACCGGTACATGCAGGAAATCCGCAAGTTCCCGCTTTTGGAACCGGAAGAAGAATACATGCTGGCCAAGCGCTGGGCCGATCATCAGGACACCGAAGCGGCGCACCGGATGGTGACCAGCCACCTGCGGCTGGCCGCCAAGATCGCCATGGGCTATCGCGGCTACGGTCTGCCGCAGGCCGAGGTGATCTCCGAAGCCAACGTCGGCCTGATGCAGGCGGTCAAGCGGTTCGATCCCGAACGCGGCTTTCGTCTCGCGACCTATGCGATGTGGTGGATCCGCGCCAGCATTCAGGAATACATCCTGCGGTCTTGGAGTCTGGTGAAGCTGGGCACCACCTCTGCGCAGAAGAAGCTGTTTTTCAATCTGCGCAAGGCCAAGGCCAAGGTCGGCGCGCTTGAAGAAGGCGACCTGCGGCCCGAGAACGTGGCCAAGATCGCCACCGCCCTCAGCGTGACCGAGGCGGAGGTCATCTCGATGAATCGCCGTCTGGCGGGCTCGGACGCGTCGCTGAACGCTACGATCGGGTCGGAAGACGGCGGCATGCAGTGGCAGGACTGGCTAGAGGATGAAGACAGCGACCAGGCCGGCGATTATGCCGAAAAGGATGAGTTGGACACCCGCCGCGCCCTGCTGGCGCAGGCCATGTCCGCGCTGAGCGAGCGCGAGAAGGACATCCTGGTGCAGCGCCGTCTGGCCGAAGAGCCGCGCACGCTGGAGGATCTGTCGGAAAGCTATGGCGTCAGCCGCGAGCGTATCCGCCAGATCGAGGTGCGGGCATTCGAAAAGCTGCAGGCAAGGATGCGTGAACTGGCGCGCGGCAAGGGCATGGTGGTGCCAGCCTGACGGGCGGGTCTGATCGACTTGGCAAAGGGGGCGCGTCAAGGCGCCCTCTTGCTTGCCAAGGCGTTTCCCGGTTGCCCGGAAGGCCGACAGCGGATAGGACCGCCGCGACAGCCAGAGGGCCGCGTCCGATGACAATGCTGGGAACATTCCTGAAACCGATGCACCGCGAAGGCATTCCCTTCGTTGCGGCCTTTGCCGTGGTGACGGCATTGCTGTTCTGGCTTTGGCAGCCTTTGGGCTGGCTGGGCCTTGGTCTGACGATCTGGTGCTATTACTTCTTCCGCGACCCCAGGCGTTCGGTGCCGGAAAACCGCGGCCTTCTGGTCAGCCCTGCCGATGGGGTGGTCAGCCTGATCGGCCCTGCGGTGCCGCCACCCGAGCTGGGCCTTGGCCCCACCGCCTTGACGCGGGTTTCCGTCTTCATGTCGGTGTTCAACTGCCACGTGAACCGCGCGCCGATTGCCGGGCGGGTGACGGCGGTGGCCTATCGGCCCGGAAAGTTCCTGAATGCCTCGCTCGACAAGGCGTCCGAGGACAACGAGCGCAATGCGCTGGCGATAGAGATGGCCGATGGCCGCCACGTCGCGGTGGTGCAGATTGCCGGGCTGGTCGCCCGCCGCATCGTCTGCTGGACAAGACCGGGCCAATCCCTGCGCACCGGCGAACGCTTTGGCCTGATCCGCTTTGGCAGCCGCCTGGATGTCTACCTGCCCCAAGGCGTGCAGCCCCAGGTCGCGCTGGGCCAGACCATGATCGCGGGCGAAAGCGTCATCGCGCTGATCGGGCAGGACGCGCCGGCCCGCGCAGCAAGGATCGACTGATGGGCGAAGCTCCAAAAATGCCCGAGACAGAGACGCAGCTTCATCTGGTGCGGCTGTTGCCCAACCTGATCTCGATCCTGGCCCTGTGTTCGGGACTGACGGCCATCCGTTTTGCCTTTGCCGGCGACATCAGCCTTGCGGTGTTCCTGATTGCCCTTGCGGCGGCTTTGGATGGGTTGGACGGGCGACTGGCCCGGATGTTGAAATCCGAAAGCGCGATTGGCGCTGAATTGGACAGTTTGTGCGATTTTGTCAATTTCGGTGTGGTTCCGGGGCTGGTCCTGTACCTTTGGGGTTTGAGAAGCGAAATCAACATGGGCTGGATCGCCGTGTTGGTCTATGCCGTCTGCTGCATGCTGCGACTGGCGCGGTTCAATGTTGGCAGTCGCGAGGCCGTTCCGGCGGAAAAGACCAGCTTCATCGGCGTGCCTGCGCCCGCGGGGGCGATGCTGGCGCTGTTTCCGATCTATCTGCACCATGTCGCCTCGTTCCACCTGCCGGCGCCGGCGGTGGCGTTCTGGATGGTGGCTGTGGGCGGGCTGATGATCAGCCAAATGCGCACCCCCAGCCTGAAGCGGGCGACGATTCCCGCTTCGCTGGCACGGTTTGCACTGGTGGGGGCGGTGGCGGTGGTCGCCTCGCTGATCACCTATCCCTGGGCGACGCTTCTGATGGCGACGCTGGTCTATCTGGGCGCGATCCTGTTCCTTGCGGCCTCGGCCCTGCGCAAGCCGGTCTGAGCCTTGCAGCGGGTCGGCGGAGGGCCTAGCCTTCGCCGCGAACGAACAGGAGGCATCAACCATGCAGACCGTGCGGTGGGGCATACTCGGGGCGGCGAATTTCGCGCGCCAGCATATGGCACCGGCCATTCATGCCGCGCACGGGGCAGAACTGGCGGCGCTGGCAACATCAGACCCGGCCAAGGCCGATGGGTTTCGCGCCTTCTGCCCAGTGCTGCGCCTGCATTCCAGCTACGACGCGCTTCTGGCCGATCCGGGGATAGATGCGGTCTACATCCCCTTGCCCAACCACCTGCACGTCGAATGGACGCTGAAGGCGTTGCGCGCGGGCAAGCATGTGCTGACCGAAAAGCCGATTGCGATGAAAGCCGCCGAGATCGACCAGATCATTGCCGAACGCGACCGCACCGGCCTCTTGGCGGCCGAGGCCTACATGATCGTGCATCATCCGCAGTGGCACCGCGCCAAAGAATGGCTGGAGGCGGGCGAAATCGGCACGCTTCGCCATGTCGATGCGGCGTTTTCCTTTCACCTGACCGATATGACCAACATCCGCAACCGCCCTGATACCGGTGGCGGCAGCTTGCGCGATATCGGCGTTTATACCTTTGGCTCTGCCCGCTTTGTCACGGGGGCCGAGCCGGTCGCGCTGGAATCGCGGATTCAGTGGGAGAATGGCATCGACGCGCAAGCTCTGGTCTTTGGCACGATGAAGGGGATGGGGGGCAGTTTTTCTTATCACTCGATGACCTCGATGCGGCTTTACAACCGCCAGGTGGTGACGTTCCAGGGCGACAAGGGCATGATCCGGGTCGAGGGCGGGCCGTTCAATGCCAATGTCAACGATCTGGCCAAGGTCGAACTGCATGTGCAGGGCAACCTGGTGATCACCGACCGCTTTCCCACCGCGAACCAGTACAAACTGCAGGTCGAGGCCTTTGGCCGCTCGGTTCGCGAAAGTCTGCCCTATCCCTGCCCGCTGGAATTCGTGCGCGGAACCCAGGCCATGATGGACATGGCCTATGCGGGGGCGGTGGCGATCTGACCCCGGCCCCTTATTGGCCCGCGACGCCCTGCTGCTCTCGGGCCTGACGCAGGGTGCGGATGTCGGAGCTGGAAACGCGCGATGCTTCGGCCCGGCCTGCTTTGGTCCGGGTGTCTTTTTCCATCGCCCGCTCCCAATACAGGACCGCTGTGGCATAGAACCAGCTGGCCGCCCAAGTCATGACAAGCGTGCCGCCCAAGAGAGAGCCGGGATCAATGCTCCACTCCCACGGCAGATCGGTGCCGTTGATCATGGCCAGCAACGCCGTGGCCAGAAGGGCGAACATGGTCGCTATTTCCCCGAAAAACGAAAGGAGGCCGCC
>JBATAV010000153.1:0-5012 GCA_049662025.1 Paracoccaceae bacterium
CCTCGGGACAGTCCCATCCCAGCAGGTCTGCAGAACGGCGCAGCCGTGCCTGGTGCAGCGGCCAGCGCGGCGCGGCGCGGCCGTCCCACAGCATCGTCTCGATCAGCCTCAACCCCGGCTGACGGCCGCCTTCACGAAGCGCGCTTTCCACAGCGCCTCCTCCCATTCGCCTTGCGCAGTGGACCCATGCACCACGGCGCCGCCCACATTCATCACGATTTTCTGCCCGAATGCCGACAGCGTACGGATCGCCACCGAGAAATCCGCCCGCCCGTCCGGTGCCATCCACCCCACAGTGCCGCAATAGACTCCCCGTTGTTGGGGTTCCAGTTCGCGGATGATCTCCATCGCCCGAACCTTCGGCGCACCCGTCACCGACCCACAGGGAAACAGCGCCGCCATCAGCGCGGCAAGATCGGGCGGCGCCTCCAGCATTCCTTCGACGGTCGAGGTCATCTGATGCACCGTCGCATAGGTCTCGATTTCGTAAAGCGCCGGCACCTTCACGCTGCCCACCCGCGCCATCCGCGAGATGTCGTTGCGCAGCAGGTCCACGATCATCAGGTTCTCGGCCCGGTCCTTCTCGGCGCCCTGCAACTCGGCCATGATCGCCGCATCCTCGACCGCATTTGCCCCGCGCGGCCGGGTGCCCTTCATCGGCCGGGTGACGATGCGCCCTGACGCATCCACGCGGAAAAACAGTTCGGGACTGCGCGAGATGATCACTGGCGCATCGGCGTCCTCGGTGTCCACGTAGGCTCCATGCCCGACCGCACCGGTGCGCCGAAGCGCCCCGTACAGCCCCAGCGGCGTGCCAGCCGTGATCCGTGCAGTCATCGGAAAGGTCAGATTGATCTGATAGCAATCGCCTGCCGCGATATAGTCCTGCACCCGGCAAATCGCGCGGTCATAATCGGCGCGCGTGATCAAGGGCTCGGGTGGCGTCATCTGGCTGAGCCGGCTTTCTTGCTCGGCCTGCGCCAGTACCGGATCGGCGCCTTCCGGCCCATCGAAGACGCCAAGCGCGACCAAAGGGCCATCGGGGAGGCGGTCAAGCGGGCGTCCCAGCTTCCGTTCGAAGGCATAGCCTGCCTCATAGGCAAGATAACCGGCAATCCATGCGCCATCCCGGCGCGCCTCGTCGGCAAGCTGCAACGCGCGCGGCACGTCCGCAACGCGCCAGCGCGTTATCCACTCCCGCGCGTTGCGGAAAACTGCCGGCTTGTTCCCCGGCCCATGTTCCAGAAGGATCACCGCGCGCCCCCGTTGCCTTTGGCCCGAGATAGGCCGATCCGCCCCCCCGTGCCAGCCTTTTTCCCGCCCATCCGATCCGCTTTTGCGACACCGCTCGATGAGGCGCGCCCCAAATTTCTTACTCAAGAAATCTGCCAAAATCCTTGAAAGGACTTTGCGCCCTCCTGCCCCGGCGTTTGCCCTTGCGCCCCCCCGCCTTCTGTCTATAACGCCGACAATTTGCGCAGACCCTGGGGGCCGGACCATGCCGAAGCGGACAGACATCCACTCGATCATGATCATCGGAGCCGGGCCAATCGTCATCGGACAGGCCTGCGAATTCGACTATTCCGGCGCCCAGGCCTGCAAGGCGCTGCGCGAGGAAGGCTACCGCATCATTCTCGTCAACTCCAACCCCGCGACGATCATGACCGACCCCGGCCTGGCAGATGCCACCTATATCGAGCCGATCACGCCAGAGGTGGTCGCCAAGATCATCGAAAAGGAGCGCCCTGACGCGCTGTTGCCCACCATGGGCGGGCAGACCGGGTTGAACACCGCCCTGGCGCTGGCCGACATGGGCGTGTTGGATAAGTTCAAGGTAGAGCTGATCGGGGCCAAGCGTGACGCCATCGAAATGGCAGAAGATCGCAAGTTGTTCCGCGAGGCGATGGACCGGATCGGGTTGGAAAACCCCAAGGCGACGATTATCGCCGCCCCGAAACTGGCCTCGGGCAAATACGACATCATGGCCGGGGTGCGCGAGGCCATCGAGGCCCTGGATTACGTCGGTCTGCCCGCCATCATCCGCCCCGCTTTCACCCTTGGCGGCACCGGTGGCGGCGTCGCCTACAACCGTGACGACTATGAGGCCATTGTCAAAAGCGGCCTTGAGGCCAGCCCGATGGCGCAGGTTCTGGTCGACCAATCGCTGCTCGGCTGGAAGGAATTCGAGATGGAGGTGGTCCGCGACAGCGCCGACAACGCCATCATCGTCTGCGCCATCGAGAACGTCGACCCGATGGGCGTGCATACCGGCGACAGCATCACCGTGGCCCCGGCTCTGACGTTGACCGACAAGGAATACCAGATCATGCGCAACGGCAGCATCGCCGTTCTGCGTGAGATCGGGGTCGAAACCGGCGGCTCCAACGTGCAATGGGCGATCAACCCCGCCGATGGTCGCATGGTGGTGATCGAGATGAACCCGCGGGTGTCGCGTTCGTCCGCGCTGGCCTCCAAGGCGACAGGCTTTCCGATTGCCAAGATCGCCGCCAAACTGGCCGTCGGCTATACGCTGGACGAGTTGGACAATGACATCACCAAGGTGACCCCGGCGTCGTTTGAACCCTCCATCGACTATGTCGTCACCAAAATTCCGCGCTTTGCCTTCGAGAAATTCCCCGGCAGTGAACCCAACCTGACCACCGCGATGAAATCGGTGGGCGAGGTGATGGCGATTGGCCGCACCATCCACGAATCGATGCAAAAGGCCCTCGCGAGCCTGGAAACCGGCCTGACCGGCTTTGACGAGATCGCCATCCCCGGCGCCCCTGACCGGGCCGCCATCTCCAAATCCCTGTCCCAGGCCACCCCCGACCGGTTGCGCGTCATCGCCCAAGCCATGCGCGAAGGCATGTCGGATGACGATATCCAGGCGATCACCTCGTTCGACCCCTGGTTCCTGGCCCGCATCCGCGAGATCATCGCGGTCGAGGCCGAAATCCGCACCACCGGCCTGCCCACCACCGCCGAAGGCATCCGCCGCCTGAAGATGATGGGCTTCACCGATGCCCGCCTGGCCATCCTGACCGGCCAACCCGAGGCGCATATCCGCCGCGCCCGCCGCGCCCTCGGCGTTACCGCCGTCTTCAAACGCATCGACACCTGTGCGGCGGAATTCGAAGCGCAGACGCCTTACATGTATTCCACCTACGAAGCCCCGGCGATGGGCGATGTCGAATGCGAATCCCGCCCCACCGCCGCCAAAAAGGTGGTCATCCTCGGCGGCGGCCCCAACCGCATCGGCCAGGGGATCGAGTTCGACTATTGCTGCTGCCACGCCTGCTATGCGCTGACCGCCGCGGGCTACGAGACCATCATGATCAACTGCAACCCCGAGACGGTCAGCACCGATTACGACACCTCGGACCGACTGTATTTTGAACCGCTCACCCTGGAACATGTCCTGGAGATCCTGCGGGTCGAGCAGGAAAACGGCACCCTCCACGGCGTCATCGTGCAATTCGGCGGCCAGACGCCGCTGAAACTCGCCAATGCGCTACATGACGAAGGCATCCCGATCCTCGGCACCACGCCCGACGCCATCGACCTTGCCGAAGACCGCGAACGGTTCCAGCAACTGCTCCACAAACTCAACCTCAAGCAGCCCCACAACGGCACCGCCCGCTCGCGAGACGAGGCCTTTGCGGTGGCACGCGACGTCGGCTACCCGCTTGTCATCCGCCCCTCCTTCGTCCTCGGCGGCCGCGCGATGGAGATCATCCGCGACGACGCCCAGCTTGACCGCTACATCGCCACCGCCGTGCAGGTCTCGGGCAGCTCCCCGGTCCTTCTCGACAGCTACCTCACCGGCGCGGTCGAGGTGGACGTGGACGCCCTGTCAGACGGACAAAACGTCCATGTCGCTGGAATCATGGAACATATCGAGGAAGCTGGCGTCCACTCCGGCGATTCCGCCTGCTGCCTGCCACCGCACCAGCTCTCGCTTGAGACGGTCGAGGAACTGAAACGCCAGACCGTCATCATGGCCCGCGCGCTGAACGTCGTCGGCCTGATGAACGTGCAATTCGCCATCCAGCAGGGCGTGATCTACGTGCTGGAGGTCAACCCCCGCGCCTCCCGCACCGTGCCCTTTGTCGCCAAGGCCACCGATTCCGCCATCGCCTCGATCGCCGCGCGCCTGATGGCGGGCGAGCCGCTGTCGAACTTCCCCCACCGTGCGCCCTATGCGGCCGACGTCGGCCCAGACACCCCCCTGCCGCTGGCCGACGCGATGACCCTCGCCAACCCGATCACCCCCTGGTTCAGCGTCAAGGAAGCCGTCCTGCCCTTCGCCCGCTTCCCCGGCGTCGACCCGGTGCTGGGCCCCGAAATGCGCAGCACGGGCGAGGTGATGGGCTGGGACCGCACCTTCCCGCTGGCCTTCCTCAAGGCCCAGATGGGGGCCGGCAACATCCTGCCCGACACAGGCCGCGTGTTCGTGTCCATCAAGGACATGGACAAGACCGACGAGATGGCCAGCGCCGCCCGCGACCTGATCGCCATGGGCTTTCAGATCGTCGCCACCAAAGGCACCGCCGCCTGGCTGGCCGCGAACGGCATCGCCTCGGAAAGTGTGGCCAAAGTCTACGAAGGCCGTCCCAACATCGTTGACCGGCTGAAAAACGACGACATCGCCATGGTGATGAACACCACCGAAGGCACTCAGGCGATCTCCGACAGCCGCGATATCCGCAGGGTCGCCCTGATGGACAAGATCCCGTATTTCACCACGGCGGCGGCGAGTATTGCGACCGTGGCGGCGATGAAGGCGCGCGGCGAGGGGTATGGGGTGAGGACGTTGCAGGGTTGACCGCGACCCCGGCCCTGCCGGGGGCAAAACGCTCCAGTGGAGCGTTTTGAGCGGTCAACGGGCGCGCACGCCTGCGCGGCCTGAGGCGCAGCATCCAGAATTCGGGTTCACAATGCACAACGGCGGTGATATCATCACCGCCGTTGGCATCCTAGTTATGAGCCCACGCTAGACCGTCATTCCC
>JBATAV010000154.1:0-4416 GCA_049662025.1 Paracoccaceae bacterium
CCGGCCAGCCCCAGGATCGTGGCGCGGTCGGTGGCATGGCCGACCCCGGTGAAGGCCAGGGATCCATGCAGGCTGGCCTTCAGCCCCTTGGGGTGGAAGGGCGAGGCGCGCAGCGCGTCCAGAAACCGCGCGGCGGCGACCATCGGGCCCATGGTGTGCGACGACGACGGGCCGATGCCGACCTTGAACATGTCGAAGACGGAAAGGAACATTTGGCGGGCCCTCAGGTGGCGGGGTTGGTGAAGATGGTGTCGCCCAGCGATTCGGCGGCGGCCGCGGCAAGGGCGGCGGGGCGCGTCTCCAGATGCGCCAGCACGCGGTACAGCGCGGGGAACGACGCCGAGCGGAAATGCGCGGGGTGGCTGGCGGGCATCGACGCCAACCAGCGCAGCAGCATGGCGATGTAATAGCCCAGGGCGGTGGGCCGGTCAGGCGCCAGCCAGGCCGGGGAGTCGGCGGCAGCGGTGTCGAGAACCGCCAGATAGTCCTGCATCCTTTCCCGCGCATGGGCCAGAACCTGCGCGGCTGCGGCCTCTCCGGCGATGCGCTCAGGGTAAAATAGGTTCATCAGCGTGGGATGGATGTTGGTCGAAGTGAAGAAGAACCACTTCAGAAAGGCGGCGCGCTCGGGGCTGTCGGGCTTGGGGGCCAGCTTGCCGGGGGCGTGGCGGTCCGACAGATAGAGAAGGATCGCGGCGGTCTCGAACATCGGGCCGTCGGGGGTTTCCAGCGCCGGGATCTTGCCCAAAGGGTGCAGCGCGCGATAGCCGGCCGAGGCCAGCTGGCCACCCTCGCGGTCGATCAGGCGGGCCTCGTGCGGCAGGCCCAACTCGTTCAGCACGAAGCGGACGGCAAGCGAAGCGTTGTCGGGGAAGTAGTGCAGCACATAGGCGGGGGCCGTGATGGGGGCAGTGTTGGGGGCAGTCATGGGGCGCAGTCTCCTGTTCGCATCGACTATGGCCGGGGACGGCCAGGCTTACCATGCGGAATGCGACGCTTTGCGCCCTGGCTTGACGTTTCGGCGCCGTTAGCCGCCAGCCGGCGGTTCACCCGATGTTAACCCTGACCGGGCTTCCCTGCAGAGGAACAAAGGGAGAATCCAATGCCGCTGATCGTACTGGTATCGCTGTTCGCCGGATTGCTGGCGTTTTTCTGACCCGCCCTGCGTGGCCCGGCCCGTCAGCCCTCATGCACCGCCGAAAGCTTGTTGCCGTCAGGATCGCGCAGATAGGCCGCATAGAAGGCGGGGCCATAGGGGCGCAGGCCGGGCGCACCCTCGTCCTTGCCCCCTGCCGCCAGCCCGGCGGCGTGAAAGGCCCGCACCGCCGCCTGATCTGGGGCGACAAAGGCGGGCATCGACCCGTTGCCGACCGAGGCAGGCTTGCCGTCAAACGGCCGTGTTATCCAGAACCGGCAGCGCCCGTCGCCGGGAAGGCCATAGCCCGCCTCATCGTCCTCGGTCACCCGGCGCCCAGGGGCGCCAGCGCGGCGTCGTAGAACCGGATCGCGCGCGCCGGATCATTGGTGCCAAGGGTCAGGTACAGGATCATTCGTCCACCTCATCGACCGTGGCCTGCCCCGACAGCCGCTGGCGCAGGATGCTCCACGATAGCCCGATACCCAGCACCAGCGACAGCACGAAAATTCCCAGCCACAGGTTCAGCGACGGGTTCGCCAACGAAAGCCAGCCCCAATCGGCCAGCACCCACAGCGCCGACCCCGCGATTGCCACCACCAGCACCACCCCGAACGGCCCGATCGAGCGCAGCGTCGCCACCCCGTAGACCATGTAGCCCACTGCCAGCACCAGCCCCAGAAACAGCGCCAGCGGCATCTGGTCGGCCCAGGCGCCGCGCACCCAGGCCAGGTAGTTCCAGCGCGACGGATTGAACGTCGCGCTCAACAGCACGAAAGCGCCAAGCCAGCGCAGCAGAATGCCCATGATGCCCTCCTCGGTCGGCTAGCCTTCCCTTGGTGCCAAAGCCCGCGCCCGCTGTCCAGCCGCTCTGATCGCCGTTTTCCTGTTTCCCCCGCGCGCGGCATCCGCTATGCCTCCCCCGCAATTCCGGATCGAGGGAAGGACCGCAGGCATGGCCAACGTGGTTGTCGTGGGCGCCCAGTGGGGCGACGAGGGCAAGGGCAAGATCGTCGACTGGCTGTCAGAACGCGCCGATATCGTGGCGCGCTTTCAGGGTGGCCACAACGCGGGCCATACGCTGGTCATCGACGGCGTCACCTACAAGCTGTCGCTCTTGCCTTCCGGCATCGTGCGCGGCGGCAAGCTTTCCGTCATCGGCAATGGCGTGGTGCTGGACCCCTGGGCGCTTCTGGCGGAAATTGCCAAGCTGGCCGCGCAGGGCGTCACCGTCACCCCCGATAACCTGCTGATCGCCGAAAACACCCCCCTCATCCTGCCCATCCATGGCGAGTTGGACCGCGCCCGCGAAGGCCAGACCACGGTCGCCAGGATCGGCACCACCGGGCGCGGCATCGGTCCTGCCTATGAAGACAAGGTCGGCCGCCGCGTCATCCGCGTCGCCGACCTCGCCGACCCCGACACACTGGATACCCGCATCGGCCGCCTGCTGACGCACCACAACGCGCTGCGCGCTGGCCTCGGGCTCGGCCCCATCGACCCGGTCGCGCTCAAAGCGCAACTCCTTGAAGTCGCGCCGAAAATTCTGCCATTTGCGAAGCCGGTCTGGAAAATCCTGACCGAGGCGCGGCGGGCCGGCAAGCGCATCCTCTTCGAAGGCGCGCAAGGGTCCTTGCTGGATGTCGATTTCGGCACCTACCCCTATGTGACCTCGTCGAACACCCTGGCCGGGATGGCCGCCACCGGCACCGGGCTTGGTCCCACTGCGGTGGATTTCGTCCTCGGCATCGTCAAGGCCTATACCACCCGCGTCGGCGAAGGCCCGTTCCCGACCGAACTTTTCGATGCCGATGGCGAGAACCTCGGGGTGCGCGGCCATGAATTCGGCACCGTGACGGGGCGCAAGCGCCGCTGCGGCTGGTTCGACGCGGTGCTGGTGCGGCAGACCTGCGCCACCTCCGGCGTCTCGGGCATCGCCCTGACCAAACTCGATGTGCTGGACGGCTTCAAGACGCTGAAGATCTGCACCGGCTACCTGCTGGACGGCCAGCCGATGGATTACCTGCCCACCGCCGCCAACCTGCAGGCCCGCGTCACCCCGGTCTACGAAGAGCTGGAAGGCTGGTCCGAATCGACCGCAGGCGCGCGCAGTTGGGCCGATCTGCCCGGCGCCGCGATCAAGTACGTCCGCCGGATCGAGGAACTGATCCACTGCCCGGTCGCGCTTCTGTCCACCAGCCCCGAACGCGACGACACCATTCTGGTGACCGACCCCTTCGCCGATTGACCGCACACTGATCTGCCGCTCACCGATCTGCTGCTCACCGTTGCGCTCCACGCGCCCTTCGCGGACCCGCGACGACAGGCCGAAGGCGCACGAAAAGCAAGGAAGACCGCAATGGCCCTGACCTACCGCGCCCGCAAACGCCTGTCGTTGCTGATCCTTCTGGTCGGCCTGCCGATCTATGTAGGCTTGGCACTTTTTGTCGTGACCTGGGCCGATGACCACTGGGGCCGCCTGCCGATCTGGGCCGAAGTCGCCGTCTATGTCGGCCTGGGCGTGCTTTGGATCCTGCCCCTGCGCAGCCTCTTTCGCGGTATCGGCCAGCCGGATCCCACAATGACACAGGCGGGCCCGAAGGACCCGCCTGCCTGACATCCCCAGGTGGACTTTACCCGGCCTAACGCAGCATCTTGCGTGCTTCGGCCAGGTAGGTCGACTCTCCGGACAGCGCATACTGGCCGCGGCGAACCTTCTCGATCCGGCCTTCGCGCAACAGCGTGCCAAAGCTGCGCAGACCTTCCTCGCGGCTGACCCCGTCACCCATATGGCCCGCCTCCAGCCGCCGCATCAACAAGGGGCGGGTGAAATGCTCGCGGTTCTCGACGCAGGTGGCATAGGCCGCGGCGGCCTCCAGCAGTTCGGAAAGATTGGTGGCGCCCAGCCGGTCGGCGAATTCGGCAAAGCCCTTGCTGTCGGCAAAGATGTTGTCGGTGTCGCCCTCTGACTCGGTGTCGCCCTCTTCGTTGCTGTCATCGGTCAGCGCGGCCGCCAGGTCGGCTGCATCATCAAGGTCGTCATCGGCAGCGTCATCAGCTTCGTCGAAGTCCCCGACATCGGCAAAAGATCCGACATCGTCACCACGCAGCGCCGCTTCCAGCTCCGCCTGCAGGTCGGCATCGGCCGCTTCGTCAAAGCTGCCGTTGGCCACGGCGGGGGCCGCCGCAGCACCACCACCGATCCGGCGCGGACGCACCGGCGCGATGCGGGCCGGGGCAACCCGATCGATCCGTTGTTCCGAGACCAGCACCAGCAGCGC
>JBATAV010000155.1:0-1653 GCA_049662025.1 Paracoccaceae bacterium
CATCATCAGGATGATCACCGCCCCGATCGAGCCGTAGATGCGGTTGTAGCTGTTGAAGTTCGAAAGGTAGGTGGAAAAGCCGATCGACACGCCGGCCCAGGCGAGGGCTGCGAAGATCACGCCGACGGATATCCAGCCGGATTTGAACCCGCCCGGCACATTGGGGCCAAAGCGGTAGAGGATCGACAGGCAGGTCAGCACCGACAGGAACATCGTTCCCCAGGGCAGCACCCGGGTCAGGGTTGCCTCGAAGGTGCCAAGGGTGACATAGCGCAGGAGGATCGGCACGATTACCACCGTCGCCAGCGCCACCATCAGCGCCGCGATCAGCGCCAGGGTCAGCAGGAAATCCACCGCATAGCCCCAGAGCCAGCGCCGCGGCCGCGCCCGGTGCACCACGTCCAGCCCCTGGATCAGCGCCGAGACCCCGGCCCGCGACGAGTAGAGCGCGATGGCCAGCGACAGGAAGGTTGTCCAGCCCAGGGTCGAGGCGTGCGCGGTCAGAAGCCCGGTGACCTGCGTATGCACCAGGGCCGCCGCTTCGGCAGGCAGGAAGCGTTCGGCCATGCCCAGATAACCGCCGATCACGGCCGGGTCGGCCATCAGGCTCCAGACGGCGACGACGGCGGCCAGGCCGGGAAACACCGCGAACATGGCGTAGAAGGCCACGCCCGCTGCCACCAGGCCGAAATGCCCGTCGCTGACCCGCGCCACCACGGCCAGAACGAAGCGCCAGAAATGCTTGAACAGCTTCATGCCCCCAGCATTCCCCGGTTTCGCCGCCAGTGCAACTTGAAGCGGTGCGCGGCGCGTGGAATGCTGCGGGGGAAGAGGAGACCGCGATGAGCTATGCCGCCGCCGAGGACCGTTATGACCGGATGATCTATCGCCGTTGCGGGCGGTCGGGGGTGAAGTTGCCCGCCGTTTCGCTGGGCCTGTGGCACAACTTCGGCCATGACACCCCGCATGAGACCAAGCGCGCGATCTGCCGCGCGGCGTTTGACCATGGCATCACCCATTTCGATCTGGCCAACAACTATGGCCCGCCGCCCGGCAGCGCCGAAGCGGCCTTTGGCGAGATCCTGAGGACGGATTTCATGGGCCATCGGGACGAGTTGCTGATCAGCAGCAAGGCGGGCTATCTGATGTGGGACGGACCTTATGGCGAATGGGGCAGCCGGAAGAACCTGATCGCCAGTTGCGACCAAAGCCTGAAGCGGCTGGGGCTGGACTACGTCGATATCTTCTATTCCCACCGGGTCGACCCCGACACGCCGCTGGAAGAAACCATGACCGCGCTGGACCATATCGTGCGGTCGGGGCGGGCCCTTCATGTCGGGATTTCCAGCTACGGCAGCGCGCGGACGCGCGCGGCGGCGGCGATTCTGAAGGATCTGGGCACGCCTTGTCTGATCCATCAGCCCAGCTATTCGATCCTGAACCGCTGGGTGGAGGTCGACGGGCTGAAAGAGACGCTTGACGATCTGGGCATCGGCTCGATTGCCTTCACGCCGCTGGCGCAGGGGATACTGACGAAGAAATATCTGGGCGGTATTCCCGAAGGCAGCCGGGCGGCGCAGGGCAAGTCACTGGACCCCGGCACCCTCACCGACCGGGCGCTGGCCTCGGTGCGGGCGCTGGATGGGCTGGCGG